>JAUHYJ010000599.1 GCA_030425785.1 Acidimicrobiia bacterium
GATCAGCCGTCGAACTGATGCTCCGACCGAGTTGGCGCTGGTCGATCGTTGCCGGTCTGGCCGCCGGGCTCGCCGTCGGCACCGTGCTCATGACGGCCTTCTGGCTCGTGGCGCTCACCGTCGCCGGTCTCGACGGGTGCGAGGCGCTGGTCACCCACGGCGCGGCCGGCGACGTCTCGGCGGAGATCCTGAAGGCCACACGGCAACGCACCGGCGACGACTGGCTGGCCGCCGAGGAGCGCCTTCGCGAGCGGGGCTGGCTCGATCCCGACCTCGCCTTCACCGAGATGGGCCGGGAGCGGCGCGACTGGATCGAGGCCCGCACGGACGAACTGGCGGCGGCGCCGTACGACGCGATCGGGGTCGACGGGTGTGCCCGGCTCCGCGAGCTCTGCCGACCGATCAGCCGGGCGATGATGAGCGTCTTCGGATGAGCGCCAGCAGCCGAACCCCGGCGACACCTGGTAGATAAAGGGCATGCCATTGCGTGTCGTGATCGCCGAGGACGAGGCCATCATCCGGATGGACCTGCGCGAGACCCTCGAAGAGGAGGGCTACGACGTCGTGGGCGAGACCGGTCGCGGCGACGAGGCGGTCCGGTTGGTGCGGGAGCTCCAGCCCGATCTCGCGGTGCTCGACGTGAAGATGCCCGGCATGGACGGCCTCGAGGCCGCCGGGATCATCACCGGCGAGAAGCTGTGCGGTGTCCTGATCCTGACGGCGTTCAGCCAGCGCGAGATCATCGAGCAGGCTCGCGACGCCGGCGCGCTGGCGTACCTGGTCAAGCCGTTCCAGAAGAGCGACCTCGTGCCCGCGATCGAGGTCGCGATCGGGCGGTTCCGCGAGCTGCGCAACCTGAGTGGCGAGATCGATGCGCTCGGCACCCAGCTCGAGAACCGCAAGACGATCGATCGAGCGAAGGGCGTACTCATCGACGAGTGCGGCATGAAAGAGGGCGACGCGTTCGCCTTCATCCAGCGCACCGCGATGAGCGAACGCACCAAGATGCGTGACGTCGCCGACCGCATCCTCGACGGCTCGTTGCGTCCCTGACCCGACCGCTCGGCGGCGTCCAGGCTCGCGGCGCCGAGCCGTGCGCGGTCGGCCGTGGGGGCCGAGGCGCGGCGCTTGGGTACGCTCGACCGGCGATGGGCACCTATCTCCTGGTCGACGGCAACTCGCTCACCTACCGGGCGTTCTTCGCGCTCCCGGCCGACATGGCGACCGCCAGCGGTCAGGTGACCAACGCCGTGTTCGGCTTCACGTCCATGCTCATCAACGTGATCAAGGACCACCAGCCCGACGGCATGCTCGTCGCCTTCGACCGGCCCGAACCCACCTTCCGCCACGAGGCCGAGCCCGAGTACAAGGCGCAGCGCGAGGCGGCGCCCGACATCTTGCGCCAGCAGATGGGGCTCGTGCGCGAGGTGCTCGACGCGCTCGGCATCCAGCAGGTCGAGCAATCGGGCTGGGAGGCCGACGACCTGATCGCCACCGCCGCCGATCGGCTCGTCGAGCGCGGCGACGCGGTGATCATCGTCACCGGTGATCGCGACAGCTACCAGTTGGTCGATGACGCCACGAACGTTCGCGTCCTCTACAACAAGCGTGGCGTCAGCGACTATGCGTTCTACGACGAGGCGGGCATCGAGGAGCGCACGGGGGTTCGCCCGTCGCTGTACCCGCAGTACGCGGCGTTGCGCGGCGACAACTCCGACAACCTGCCCGGCGTGCCGGGGGTCGGCGAGAAGACGGCCGCCAAGCTCATCAACAAGTACGGGGGGCTCGACGGGATCTTCGACCACGTCGACGAACAGACACCGAAGCTGCGCGAGAACCTGGCGGCCAACGAGGAGCGGGCGCGCAAGAACCTCGAGCTCATGATCCTGCGCCACGACGCGCCGCTCGACGGGGTCGACTTCGACGACCTGGCGATCACCCCGAACCCCGACGAGCAGCGGCGGCTGTTCGACTTCCTCGAGTTCCGAACGCTCGGCGACCGTCTCGCCGAGGCGCTCGGGCCTGCGGCCGGGATCTCCGGCAGCGAGCCGCGCGATGAGCTGGTGGCCGAGGTGTCCGAGGTCGACGCCGCCGCGGTCCCGGACGTGCTCGCGGCCCTCGACGTCGTCGACCTCGCCGCCGCCTGGGAGGGCGAACCCGGTCGCAGCCCGCTGCTCGGCATCGCGATCGTTCGCGACGCGGACACGGCCGAGGTGTCCTGGATCCCGGGCGCGGCGATTCGGGACGAGGCGGTCGCCGACGCGCTGTCGTCGCACGAGCACGTGCGCGGCCACAACGTCAAGGCGCTCATGCGGAGCCTGCTCGAGGCCGATGTCGACCTCGGCGGCCTGCAGCTCGACGTCGCGATCGCGGCATACCTCATCGATCCGGCCGAGGCGCGCTACGAGCTCGCCGACCTGCTCGAGAAGCACACGCGGTTCAGCCCGCCGTCGGACGACGCGGCGTCGAGCGGGCAGCTCGACCTCGACGGTACGGCGATCACGCCGGCCGAGCGCGCCGGACGCGACGCGCTGGCGGTGCACCACATCGCCGGCCCGATCGAGGCGAGCCTCGACGCCCAGGGCATGGCCGAGCTGTACCACTCGATCGAGAACCCGCTCGTTCGCGTCCTGGCGAAGATGGAGCACGTCGGTGTCGGTGTCGACGCCGACACCCTGCGGTCGATCAACGAACGCCTCACGAACGAGGTCGAGTCGCTGGCGGCCGAGCTCCGGCAGGTCGCCGGCCACGACGAGCTGAACCTCAACTCGCCGACGCAGCTCCGGGCCCTGCTGTTCGAGGAGAAGGCCTTG
>JAUHYJ010000600.1 GCA_030425785.1 Acidimicrobiia bacterium
CGCCGTACTGGGAGGGTCGCGACCGATCGATCTCCTGACCGGATCGCGCCACGGGGTCGCAACCGATGTAAGCGCTTGCATAGGCTCTCGGCGTGGCCCCTAGCTCGACCTCGAACGACACCCCGATGCGCACCGTCCCCTGGTGGCGGCACGCCGTCGTCTACCAGATCTACCCCCGCTCGTTCGCCGACGCGAACGGGGACGGCACCGGTGATGTCGACGGCATCCGCAGCCGGCTCGGCTACCTCGCCGAGCTCGGTGTCGACGCCATCTGGATCTGCCCGTGGTACCCGTCGCCGCTGAACGATGGCGGCTACGACGTGGCCGACTACCGCGACATCCATCCGCGGTTCGGCGACCTCGACGACGCCGAGGCCCTGCTCGCGGAGGCCCACGCACATGGGTTGCGGGTCCTCGTCGACCTGGTCCCGAACCACACGTCGAGCGAGCACGCCTGGTTCCGCGAGGCGCTGGCGGCCGAGCCCGGCTCGGCCGCCCGGGACCGGTACATCTTCCGGCCGGGCCGTGGGGCCGACGGCTCCGAACCGCCCACCAACTGGAAGTCGGTGTTCGGCGGCCCGGCATGGAGCCGCGTCGACGACGGCGATGGCGCCGGCGAGTGGTTCCTGCACCTGTTCGACTCGACCCAGCCCGATCTGAACTGGGAGAACGACGAGGTCAGGGCCGAGTTCGACTCGATCTTCCGCTTCTGGATCGACCGTGGCGTCGACGGGTTCCGCATCGACGTCGCCCACGGCATGGTGAAGGACCCGGAGTTCCCCGACCTCGGCCAGGACCAGGAACTGCTCGGGATCACGCTGCTGCGCGATCATCCGCACTGGGATCGCGACGGGATCCACGAGATCAACCGGCGGTGGCGCGCCGTGCTCGACGAGGCGAGCCGCGCGACCGGACGCGAGATCATGATGGTCGCCGAGGCGTGGGTGCCGCCCGAGAGCGCCCCGTTGTACCTGCGCCCCGACGAGTACCACCAGGCGTTCAACTTCGAGTTCCTCGTGACACCATGGGACCGCGGCGCGGCCGCGACAGCGATCGACACGGCGACGACGAACGCCGCGAACGTCGGCTCGACGCCGACCTGGACCCTGTCGAACCACGACGTGATGCGCCACGCCACGCGCTTCGGGCTGCCGGCCGACGTGAACTGGCGTACCTGGCCGATCACGGGTCCGGCAGATCTGCTCGACGCGGATGCCGGGCTCCGGCGTGCACGTGCGGCCGCCATGTTGCTGATGGCACTCCCGGGTTCGGTGTATCTCTACCAGGGCGAAGAGCTGGGGCTGCCCGAGGTGTGGGACCTGCCGCCCGAGGTGCTCGACGACCCCGTGTGGGAGAACTCCGGTCACGCCCAGAAGGGGCGCGACGGGTGCCGGGTGCCGATCCCCTGGGCCACCGACGGGCCGTCGTTCGGGTTCGGTGACGCAGCACCGTGGCTCCCCCAGCCGCCGTCGTTCGGAGCGATGTCGGTCGAGGCGCAGTCGGGAGTGGTCGGGTCCGTCCTCGAGATGTACCGGACCGCCCTGCGCCTGCGTCGCGACCACCTCGTCGACGACGAAACGCTCGACTGGCTCGACCTGGGCGACAGCGTCTTGGCGTTCCGGCGTGGTTCGGGCGTCGTGTGCGTCGTCAACTACGGCAGCGACGATCTGCGGATGCCGGCGGGCGAGGTGCTGCTCACCTCGGCCGGCCGGACCGACGCGGTGCCGACCGACGGCTGCGCCTGGGTGCTGACCGACCGACCCGCCGGCTGACTCAGCCGGCGTCCGGTCCGTCGAGCTCGGCGAGACGCGCCTGGTCGCGGGCCGGCAGGAACGGCCGGAGCTCGTCGTAGCGCTTCCAGCCCGGGAGCGGCGTCTCGACGCCCTCGCGCGGCACGTACTCGGAGATCTCGCCGCCCTGGTGGATGTAGCGGCCACAGTTCGGGAAGACCCGGAGCAGGGCGACGACGATCACGGCGTCGGCGCCGTGGTACGGCGCGGTGTCGGCGGAGTCGGTCGAGACGGTGGCCGTGCCGTGCAGCCGCATCCGCCAGGGCCGGGTGTGATCGACGAACAGCAGGGCGACCCGACCGGTGTCGACGATGTTGCCCGTCGTGCGCATCATCCCGTTCCCGTCGTACATCGGGATGCGCAGCTCGGTGGGCGACACGACGTCGACGAAGCCGACGTCGCCGCCCTTGTAGGACACGTCGGGCCAGCCGTCGGCGTCGACGGTGGCCAGCCAGACCGCCGACTGACGCTCGATCAGCTCGACGTCGTCGTCGGTGAGGGCGGCATGCATCGTGCGGTGCGCGATCGCGTCGGCGAGACGGCGGGAGTCGAGCTCGTCCTGCAGCGCACGCGCGCCCTCGCCGAACAATGGTGACGGCTCGTCCATCCGGCCGACCGTATCCCTGCTGGCTACGGTGGCGGCGATGCGGACGTCGGTGGTGCTCGGCCAGTGGCTCGACCGCCCACTGTCGGCCGACCTCGAGATCGCCCGCCTCGCCGACCGGCTCGGCTACGACGAGCTGTGGGTGCCCGAGATGGCCAAGGCGGACTCCCCGGCGATGGCGGCCTGGATCGCCGGCGCGACCCGCTCGATCGGGCTCACGCTCGGCCCTCTGGCCGTGACCGTGCGGTCGCCCGTGCAGATCGCGATGGCGCTCCAGACGATCGCGGCGACCGGGCGCCGGGTCGGCGTCGCCCTCGGCACGTCGAGCACGGTGGTCGCCCGCTGGCACGATCGGTCGCGAGTGGGCGCAGCCGACCGCCTCGCAGCGACGACGTCCGAGTTGGCGGAGCTGCTG
>JAUHYJ010000601.1 GCA_030425785.1 Acidimicrobiia bacterium
CACCGATCCGGTGCTCGGTCGCGAGCTCGCGCATGGTCTCGCTCTCGGCCACCTCGCGGCTGAGCTCGCGGATCCAGGCCAGGCTGAGGTAACGGATGGTGTCCGCGTCGCTGTCGCCGGCGCTCGTGCTGTTCGTCGTCATGAGGGTCCCTAGTCTGCCGGATCATGACCTCGGAGGCGATCTCGTTCGACAGCGGTGACGAGCTGCCGCACCGGGACGCGGCGACGGACGAGTGGGTGTTCGCCGCGTGGCGAGCGGACGGTTCGGCCGGGATCGTGTCGGGTCACCGCCTGGTCGGCACGCGCGCCTGGTACTGGGCCGCCATGGTCGAGGAGGGCTACCCGCTCCTGCACCTCGCCGAGTGGGACGTGGTCGTCCGGTCGGATCCGTTCGTCGTGAAGGCGCCCGAGATGTGGGCCGAGCACCACTGCGACGCTCCGCTCGAGCAGTGGTCGGTGGGCAACGAGGCGCACTTCGCGGCGCTCGACGACGCCGACGAGGCGCTCGGTCGGGGGTACGGCGTCCCGACCCCGATGGCGACCGACGTCGAGTGGTACGCGACCGCTCCACCGACGCCGATCCCGCACGGCTTCGAACAGCCCGGCGTCGCGCACGGCGTCGTCGAGCTGCTCGATCGCCCGTTCGTTGAGTTCGTCGAAGCGCCGGCGTGGCGCTGGCGTCGGTGGGGCGACCACCTCGGGCCGCTGTCACTGCCGACGGTGCTCGCCCACACCGGGCTGCGTGCACCGGTGGCCTTCCCCGACGGCACGATCGCCGACTGGGTCCTCACCCGGGACGGCTGGCGGCGCCGTCCCGGGTGAGGTGATGGCAGCCCGTCAGCCGACGGGCTGCGGCTCGTCGTCGTGCGCGTGCTCGGTCGCCTCGCTGCCACCGTCGGGGTCGGCCGGGCGGGGGGCCGGCATCGCGCCCGCCGGGTGGCCGGGTTCGGCAGCGGTGCGACGCCGTGCGAACCACCACAGCACCAGCACCACGATGCCGCCCATGAGCAGGAACGGCAGGAGGGCCGCCAGCACGTACACGACGGCGTAGGCGGCGCCGGTGAACGCCTCCCACCCGTCCCGGAGCGCTCCGGCGAGACCCTCGTCCTCCGGTTCGGGCTCGGGCTCGGGGACCGCGGTGGTCGGGACGACCTCGATCGTGATCGTCGACAGGGCCACGCGGTCGCTCAGGTTGCGCTGCTGGGCCTCGAGCCGTTCGAGATCGGTCTGGCGGCGGGTGAGTTCGGCTTCGAGTGCGACGAGGTCGTTCAGGTCCTCGGTGCGGTCCATGAACGCTCGGACGTTGTCGACGCTCTCGCGCGCGTTGCGGATCCGGACGTCGAGATCGACGAGCTGATCGGTCACGTCCTGGGCCGACTGAGTGATCGAGCGGACGGTGCCGGTCTCGTCGAGCCCGCTGAGCAGCCGGTCGACCGATGCCGGTGGCACCTTCACCACGATCCACGCCCGCCCCGAACGCTCGTCGGTCTGCGCCGGGTCGCCGTAATCGATGTCGGACGAGGCGACGCCACCGCCCAGCCGACTCGCCGACGTGGTGATCGCAGTGACGGTGCGCTCGATGTCGTCGCTCGTCATCGACACGGTCATCTCGATGATGACGTCGCGCCCGATGGCACCCAGATCGATCGCCGGGTCGATCGATGGTTCGACCGACCCGCGGTCGCCAGCGGCACCGGTGTCGGCCTGCGCCGTCGCGTCGGCGGTGTCGTCCGCATCGCCGCTCTGGACGAACTCGCCGTCGGCCGCCGACTCCTCGGAGGCCGGTTCGTCCGCGGCGGCCTCGAAGTCGGCGCTGTCGTCGTCATCGCCACCACACGCCGTGACGGCGAGTGCGGAGACGAAAGCGACGGCCGCGAGCCGTCGTCGCCGCCTGCCGGTGTCGTTGTGGTGACGTCTGATCTGCTGTGTCGTGTTGCTCCCCATGTCGGTTGGACGCCAGTGGGGTCGACCCGGTTCCGAGGAGCCGGACGGCGATCAGCCGACGGCGGCGGGCGCCCGCCGGGCGGCACGGTGTGCCAGGCGTACCCGGTCGAGGCGCGAGCGCGAGGTCGCCAGCTCGGCGATCTCGACATGGCCCGACGAGCGCAGGTCCTGGTGTGCGTTCCAGCGGGCGAGCAGCTCGCGGAAGGTGTCGCCCGCGTCGACGGTCGCGGTGAGTGTCGGCCACTGCCGAGCGAGCCGTGCGACGGCCCGCGTCCGGATCGCATCGGGTGCGGTGCGGTCGCCGAGCAGCCGCACGAGCGCCGGCTCGGCGCCGACGTGCTCGGCGGCACGAGCCAGCCGCGCGAGCCGATCGGAATGGGCGCGCAGGCCGTCGCGGGCGACCGCCCGGTAGAGCTCGACGACCTCGTCGTCGGTCGGGATGTCGTCGGTCGGGAAGTCGGCGGTCGGGAAGTCGGCGGTCGGGAAGTCGGCGGTCGGGGTGTCGTGGGTGCCGTCGGTCGGGATGTCGGCGGTCGGGATGTCGGCGGTCGGGAAGTCGGCGGTCGCGAAGTCGGCGGTCGCGAAGTCGGCGGTCGGGGTGTCGTGGGTGTCGTGGATGGAGCGGTCGTGCCGGGTCATGTGGACGACGGTACGGAGCCTCGTCTAGTGTGAAAAGCGATGAGTACTCGACACAATGATCGTGTTTGCTGATGAACATGTCATCGATCGAGCGGTGCGGCCGTGTGGGCTGATCTGTCGATCCGACACCTGCTCGCGCTGCGCGCCGTCGCCGACGAGGGCACCTTCGGCCGCGCCGGCGCGCGACTC
>JAUHYJ010000602.1 GCA_030425785.1 Acidimicrobiia bacterium
CACGTCGAGGTGGCCGACGATCGGCTCGAGGCCCGGTCGGTACCCGGTCGCCGCGATCACGTCGTCGGCGTGCACCGTGCTGCCGTCGACGAGCGTCGCGCCCTCGGGAACGAGGTCGTCGACGGCCGCGACCACGCGCACCCGACCGCTGCGCACCAGTTCGACGATCCCGTCGGCGGTCATCGGTTCCTTGCACCGGGCGAGCAGCCGCATCATCGACTCGGTCGGCTCCGGCAGATAGTCGCGCTCGCCGTAGATCAGGCGCTCGACGCGCGGCGCCAGGCGGTCGAGCGCGCCGTCGGGCAGCGCGTCGCCGGCCGGCGCGAACGGCGTCGTCGGAAGACCGGCTGCCTCGCGGGGGAACACCCGCGGCGCAGTGCGGACCGACCAGGTGACGTCGTGGCCCGCCCGGGCCAGGTCGACGCAGATCTCGCCCCCACTGCTGCCGGCGCCGACCACGAGCACCCGGCGGCCGGCGTGATCGGCGGGACACCGGTAGTCGGCACTGTGCAGCAGCCTGCCCGCGTGATCGGTGGCACCCGGCCACGGCGGCGTCACGGGCACGGCCGAGTGGCCCGTCGCGACGACGACGCCGTCGACGACCCGGCTCCCCGATGCCGTCGCGACGCGCCATCGGGACGCCGCGAACGGCTCGATCCGATCGACGGCTGTGTCGAGTTCGATGTCGAGGCCGTGATGGTCGGCGTAGTCGACGAGGTAGCCGGTGAGCTCGTCGCGCCCGACCCAGCGGCCGAGATCACGCGGCATGCGGTAGCCGGGCAGGTCACTCATCCAGCGGACGGTGTTGAGGCGCAGCGAGTCGTAGCGACCCGGCCATGAACCGCCGACGTGCGCGGCGCGATCCAGCACGGTGACGTCGGCACCGCGGCGGCGGAGACACGCCGCCGTCGCGAGTCCGGCCGCACCGGCGCCGACGACGATCGTCGTCGACCCACCGAGGGACGCATCGGTGGCTCGCCAGGGCCGAAATCGTTCGAGCAGTCGCAGCGACGGTCCGGCGATCACCCGCCCAGGATGCCGCCGAACGGCGCCGGACGGTCGACGCGCGGGAAGCGCGGGTCGTGCGCCCACGGCATGACGTCGGCCGTCTCGACGAGCCACGCGAGCAACTCGTCGCGCATCGTGGCCTCGACGCCGGTGTGTTCCGAGCGGCCGGCGAGGTTGTGCAGCTCGTCGGGGTCGGCGTGTCGGTCGTACAACTCGGGCGGCTCGTGCCGGCGCCACACGTACGTCCAGTCCTGCGACCTGATGGCCACGACCCGACCGAGACACTCGGGGAACTCGCGCTGGACCTGCTGCTTGAGTGAGTACGGGAACGCGCCACCGTCTCCGGCGCGCGCGACCTCCTCGACGGAGAACCCCCCTTCGGTGACGGCGAACTCGCGATGGCCGTGCCGCGGGTCGTCCAGTACCGGCAGGAGGCTGCGTCCGAAGTGGGTGTAGTCGGGCTCGACCCCGGCGAGCTCGTAGACCGTCGGCACGATGTCGATCAGCTCGACCATGTCGCCGACGACGCGGCCCGCCGGGACGCCGGGCCCGGCGATCACGAGCGGGTCGCGGGCCAGGCAGTCGTGCATCCCCGAGGGCCACTTCTCGATCAGGTCGTAGTCGCCGAGGTACTCGCCGTGATCGCTGAAGAGCAGGACGATCGTGTCGTCGGCGGCGTCGCCGAGCGCCTCGAGGATGCGGCCGACGTGCCAGTCGAACCGCGAGACCATGCCGTGGTACACCGCGGCGATCTCGCGCCACTGGTCGTCGGTCAGCTCGTCGGCGCGATGGACGTCGCGCAGGTGCTGCATGAACGCCGGTTCGTGTCCGGACTGCAGGCGGGGGCGCCTCGCTGGCAGGCTCGCCCGGTCGTGCAGCGAGTACCACGGCTCGCCGACGGCGAACGGGCAGTGCGGGAAGATCATCGGCACGTACATCGCCCACGGCCGGCCGCCGAGGCGCTCGTCCGGGTCGTCGGCGAACCACGCCTCGACCGTGCGCACGCACGCCTCGTCGAAGTCGACGGCACCATCGGCGTCCTCGTCGACCCGCCCGACGTAGTAGGCGCGTGCCATCGGATCGTCCTCGTCGGTGCGGTACGGGACGAGGAAGCGGTCGAGCGGCACCGACCAGCCGTACTCGTCGACACTGACCTCGGTGGCGCCCGGCGCCCACGTGTCGCCGCGCTCGCCGACGTGGGTGACGTGGTAGCCGTGCTGCTTGAGCTGCCGCAGCAGGTTCGGGTCGTCGGGGCGCAGCAGGTGGACGAGGCTGCGGTGGCCGCGCACGTGCGGGTACCAGCCGGTCAGGAACGACGCCCGGCTCGGCGAGCACACCGTGTGCTGCACGAACGCGTTCGTGAACCGGGCGCCGCGCGCCGCGAGCGCGTCGATGTTCGGTGTGCTGGCGTGGGCGGCGCCGAACGCGCCGACGGCGTCGGCGCGCAGTTGGTCGGCGACGATGACGAGGAAGTTCGGCCGGTCGGTCACGGTGCCTCCCCGGCGGAGTTCGCCGGGGTGTCCGGCGGGTCGGCGGCGGTGCGGAAGCCGGTGTTGCCGCTGCTCGAGTCGGGGGTGTTCTGTGATCGTGCGGCCACGCGGTACCGGTTGCAGTACGAGGCGTGGCACAGGTACGAACCGCCGCGGATGACCCGTGCCTGGCCGGACGAGGGTGGGCGTCCGGTCGTGTACGTGTGCGGGCTGAACCAGTCGGCGCACCATTCCCACGCGTTGCCGGCGACGTCGAACAGG
>JAUHYJ010000603.1 GCA_030425785.1 Acidimicrobiia bacterium
GCGCGGCGTTGCCCACGCACAACTCGACGCCGCCGATCTGGTCGATGATGTCGCGGAAGCCGACGAAGTCGACCTCGACGTAGTGGTGGATCGGGATCCCGAGCGCCTCGGTGACCGTCTTCGCGAGTCGCTCGGGTCCCTCGTTGTAGGCGGAGTTGATGCGCTGACTCCGCCCGGTGCCGGAGATCGGCACCCAGAGGTCGCGCGGCACGCTGACCAGCGAGGCGCCGCCGTTCTCCTCCTGGCGGAGCACCATGATGGTGTCGGAGCGGCGGCCGCCGACCTCGTCGGTGCTGCCGACGACGCCGAAGTCCTCGTCGGCCGCGTTCGCGCCCTCACGGCTGTCGGAGCCGACGAGCAGGAAGTTGATCGCCGGGTAGGTGGCGGTGCCCTCGTCGATGACGCCGTCGCCGTCGAGGTCGACACCCTGCGAGATCGAACCGACCGGGGCGTCAGCGAGCACGCCGTCGAGCGCGTCGATCCGGTCGACGTCGGCGACGCGGGCGTCGGCGGCGCGGACGATCCCCCAGATGCCGGCGACGGCCACCACGGCGGCGATCACGAGCATGCCCGGCAGGGGCGAGCGGGCGCGCCGGCGGGTCGGCGCTTCGGTGGCGGTCACGTCGGAAAACGGTATCGCTGCGGGTGGCGAAAGTGTCGTCGGCCGCCGTGTGAACTGCGTCGTCAGCCTGGCTCGTCGGGGCGGAGGTGCACGACGTCGCCGACGTCGAACCGATGGGTGATCGCGCACTCGTCCACGACGACCAGCCGCCCGTCGGGTTCGACGTCGACGGCTCGCCCGACCACGTCACCCTGGGTCCGTTCGACGCGCACCCGGCGGCCGATGGTCGACAGGGCCGTGCGATAGCGATCGTCGATCTCGGCGGGGAGCGCGTCGATGGCGTCGAGCAACGCGTCGAGCGCCGTCGCGGGGTCGGCGGGACCGAGCCGGGCGGCCCCGTCGGGCGCCCAGGCCAGGTTCATGCCGATGCCGACCACGACCGGCCCCGACGGGACCCGCTGGGCGAGGATCCCCGCCAGCTTCCGGTCACCGACCACGACGTCGTTCGGCCACTTGAGCGCCGCCTCGACGCCGGCGAGCTGCGCCGCGGCGTCGACCGCCGCGAGCCCGACGCGGCGGGTCAACTCGTTCGGGCTCGGTGGGACCTCGCGGAACAGCAGCGACACGAGGAGGTTGGAACCCGGCGGGGCATCCCATCGCCGGTCGAGTCGGCCGCGCCCAGCCGTCTGGTGGTCGGTGCGCAGCGCCGTGCGGTGGGGCGTCGCCACGGGGTCGGCACCGAGCCACGCGATCAGGTCGGCGTTCGTGCTGCCGGTCTCGGCGACCTCGACGATGGTCCAGTCACCGCGCGTCCGCCGCCGAGTCGGCGGTTCGGACGGGGTCCCGGCACCCGGTCCCGGTTCGGCATGGTGCGGGGTGCTCACACCACCTACTGTGGCAGCCGTGCTGCAGAAGATCCTGATCGCCAACCGAGGCGAGATCGCCGTCCGAGTCATCCGAGCCGCCCGCGAGATGGGCATCGCCACGGTGGCGGTGTACTCCGAGCTCGATCGCGACGCGCTGCACGTCCGCCTCGCGGACGAGGCGTACGCGCTCGGCGGGCAGACGGCGGCCGAGAGCTACCTCAACACCGAGGCGATCCTCGACGCGATCCGCCAGAGCGGCGCCGACGGCGTCCACCCGGGGTACGGGTTCTTCTCCGAGAACGCCGACTTCGCCCGAGCGATCATGGCACTGCCGGGCGTCACCTGGATCGGCCCGCCGCCCGAGGCGATCGACGAGATGGGCGACAAGGTCTCGTCGCGGCTCGCCGCCGAGCGTGGCGGCGCACCGATCGTCCCCGGCACCACCGAGTTCGCGCAGGGCCCCGACGAGATCCGCGACTTCGGCAACGCCAACGGATGGCCGGTGTGCATCAAGGCCGCGTTCGGCGGCGGTGGGCGCGGGATGAAGGTCGTCCAGTCGGCCGACGAGGTGGACGATGCGATGGCGTCGGCGCAGCGCGAGGCGAAGTCGTTCTTCGGACGCGACGAGGTCTACGTCGAGCGCTACCTCACCTGGCCGCGCCACGTCGAGGTCCAGATCGTCGGCGACCAGCAGGGCGACGTCGTGTGGGTCTCGACCCGCGACTGCTCCGCCCAGCGTCGCCACCAGAAGCTCATCGAGGAGGCCCCTGCACCCGGCCTGCCCGACGGCGTCGAGGAGGCCATGGGCGAGGCCGCGGTCAAGGCCGCCAAGGCGGTCGGGTACTACAACGCGGGCACCGTCGAGTTCATCTACCAGGACGGCGAGTTCTTCTTCCTCGAGATGAACACGCGCCTGCAGGTCGAGCACCCGGTCACGGAGGTCGTCACCGGCATCGACCTGGTCGAGTGGCAGATCCGGGTCGCCGCCGGCGAGCCCTTGCCGATGACCCAGGACGAGGTTCGGTCGCGACAGTCGGGTCACGGCATCGAGATCCGAATCAATGCCGAGGACCCCGCCGAGGGCAAGTTCCTGCCATCGCCCGGCCCGATCCATCGGCTCCACCTGCCGAACGGGTTCGGCACGCGCTTCGACACCGGGTACGACGCCGGCGACGAGATCAGCCAGTACTACGACAACCTGGTCGGCAAGCTCATCGTCTGGGGCAAGGATCGAGACACCTGCATCAACCGCACGATCCGCGCGCTCGAGGAGATGGTCGTCGAGGGCGTCGCCACCACGATCCCGGCCGATCTCGCGATCCTGCGCC
>JAUHYJ010000604.1 GCA_030425785.1 Acidimicrobiia bacterium
CGAGTCGCTCGACGAGGACGACGGCATCACCGACGATCAGAAGGCCTGCATGGTCGACCAGGTCGACGCCTTCGCGCTCAGCGAAGAGGACGCACAGGGCTTCGACGACTTCGACGACGTCGCCGCGAAGGCCGCCGAAGGAAACGAACGCGCCGTGCAGATCATGAACGACTTCCAGGCGGCGCTCGCCTCCTGCGTCTGATCCGAGCCACCCTTCGATGGGTGCGCTCTTCGGGTCGCTGACGGCCCTCAGCATCGGGCTGTCCGACCTGTTCGGGCGCCACGTCGTCAACCGCCGCGGACCGATCGTCGCGTCGGTCGTCGTCCAGGCGGTCGGGGTCGTCGCGTCGCTCGTCATGGTGCTCGTCATCTCGAGCGAGTTGGCGGCCGCCGACCTGCTGATCGGCTTCGCATCCGGGCTGGGCCTCGGCGTGGGGTTGTGGGGGTACCTGTCCGGGCTGTCGGTGTCGTCGTCGGCGGTCGTGAGCCCGATCGTCGCGACGATGAGCGCCGTGATCCCGTTCGGTTACGCGCTGGTGCGCGGCGCCGACGCATCGGGGTGGTCGATCGTCGGTGCGGTGGTGGCCATCGGTGGGCTGATCCTGATCTCGGCCTCGGGCGGCCGCGTCGCGAACGTCGCCGAGGGGGTGCGGTGGAGCGTCGTCTCCGGGCTCGGCTACGGGTTCGGACTCTCGGTGATCATCGATGCGTCCGACGACGGTGGCGCCTGGCCGGCCGTGACCCAGCGGGTCGGCGCGCTCGCGCTGATGGCGACGATGGCGTTCGTGAAGCGGGGAGGCGTGCCGCTGATCGGCGTGCGGCTCACGGGCGTGCTGGCGGGCACGTTCGCAGCGCTGTCGACCGGCTTCTACCTGCTCGGCCTCGCAGCCGACGAGACCCCGGCGGTGGTGACGGCGTCGATGTTCCCGGCCGTCACGGTGCTGATCGGACGCTTCGTCTACCACGACTCGGTCACCCGCCTGCAGGTCGTCGGGTTGGCCGTCGTCCTGGTCGGCGTGGCGGGCGTCGTCGCGTCCTGACCGACGGGTGTTGCGGGGTTCAGGATTCGGGGTCGTACATGAACTCGCGGAGCTCCTGCGGGCATCGGCACGCGACGGCGAAGCGGGCTGCCCATTCCTCGGCCGCCTCGCGTGACGGGAGCTCGAGCACCGCGAACCCGCCGGCGAGCTGTTCGTGCTCCGGGTAGGCGCCCGGGACGATGGTGCCGTCGCCGGTGACCCGGACGGGCGGCACGCTCTCGTCGATGCCGCCACCGAACACCCACACACCCGCCGCCTTCGCGGCGCGGGCGACCTCGTGGGATTCGTGGCTCACCTGCTCCCACTCGTCATCCGCGACGTCCATCGCCGCACTGTGGAACGAGATCAGATACTTGGTCATGTGGTGCCTCCGTGCTGTGTGTCGCCGGGCCGGGTGTCGTCGAGGTCGCGCCGGGTGAAGGTGAGGTGGCTGACGCCGTCCTCGCCGGCTTCGCTGAACGCGGTGTAGTCGAGGTCGATGTGGCGCAGGTCGTCCCAGAGCTGCTCGCCCTGTCCGAGGACGATCGGCGTCACGGCCACGTGGAGCTGGTCGATCACGCCGGCGCGGAGGTAGTCGCGGACCATCGTCGGCCCGCCGCCGATCCGGACGTCGGCGCCCCCGGCGGCCTCGGCTGCCATGGCCAACACCTCGGTCGGCGGTGCCGAGACGAAGTGGAACACGGTGCCGCCGTCCATCTCGATGCTCGGTCGGGGCGCGGTGTGGGTGAGCACGAAGACCGGCTGGTGGAACGGTGGGTCGTCGCCCCACCAACCCCGCCAGTCGGGGTCGTCGCCGAAGATGTGGAGCCCGAACTTGCCGGCACCCATGATCTCGGCGCCGGTGCCCTCGAAGTACCCACGCGCGTAGCGGTCGTTGACGCCGGCGGTGCCGGTGTCGTGGTTGCCGAGCACGGTCGACTGGAAGGTGCGGGTCGCGACGTACGGCGCGACCAGACGCGACCAGTCCTCCCCGAGCGGGTTGTCGGGCGTGCCGCTGCCGGGCGCCGGCGCGGCGTAGCCGTCGAGGGAGATGTTGAGATCGCATCGGACGCGCATGTCGGTCCTCCTGATGGTTGCTACGGGCTGATGGTTGCTATGGAGTGGTTGCGTTCTGCAATCACAGTAGCGCGTCCTGCTACGGTCGTGTGCGTCGAGGAGGTGACCATGGCGCCGCGATCAGGCTGCCCGATCAACGCAGCCGTCGAGGCGCTCGGCGATCAGTGGTCGCTGATCGTGCTACGCGACATCATCTTCGGCGACCGGCGCTCGTTCCGCGAGCTCCTCAACGGGTCGCTCGAGGGGATCGCGTCGAACATCCTGTCGAGCCGCCTCAAGTCGCTCGTCGCCGCCGGGTTGCTGTCGCACGAACCGGCCGAACGCGGTCGGCGTGGTCGGTACAGCCTGACCGAGGCGGGCATCCAGACGCTGCCGATCATCGTCGCGCTCGGGAACTGGGGGCTCGACTGGCGGACGGGCACGCCCGAGCTGCGGATCCGCCAGCAGCTGATGCGCGACGAGGGTCCGTCGTTCCTCGATGACTTCATGGACGAGCTGCGAGTTCGCCACCTCGGTGCGGCGCCCGCCCGTCCCGACGCGCCGAGCCCGCTCGCCCGGCTCCAGGCCGCATTCGAAGAGCAGTCCCGCAACGCCGGCTGAGCAGATGGCGCGTGCCACCCGGCTCTCGTCGTCCGCGGGCGCGCGTCCGCGCCCGGCGG
>JAUHYJ010000605.1 GCA_030425785.1 Acidimicrobiia bacterium
GTCGGTACGGATCACACGGGCGTCGACCGACGCGACGTCGTCGGGCCCGAACGGGCAGGCCCGCCAGAACGCCGCCTCGATCGCCGCCGCCTTGGCGTCGATGTCGATGCCGGTGAGCGCCACGGCGACCGTGTTGCGGTAGCCGCCGAGCTCGTTGGTGGCGACCTTGAGCGTCGACGGCGGCGGCTCGCCCCGCGTGCCGCTGATCCGGACACGATCGGGCGCGAGCTGCTCGAGCTCGATGGTGTCGAAGCGGGCGGTCACGTCGGGCCCGAGATAGCGCTCGCCGCCGATCTCGTAGAGCAGCTGGGAGGTGACGGTGCCGATCGAGACCTCGCCGCCGGTCCCGTCGTGCTTGCCGATGACGGCGCTGCCGTCGGCGGCGACCTCCGCCCACGGGAAGCCCACGCGGTCCATGCCGGACACCTCGGTGAAGAACGAGTAGTTGCCGCCCGTCGCCTGACCGGAGCACTCGATCACGTGTCCGGCGACGACGGCGCCGGCGAGCGCATCCCAGTCGTCCCGGGCCCAGCCGTGGTGCCAGGCCGCCGGCCCGCAGGTGACCGCAGCGTCGGTGACGCGGCCGGTGATCACGATGTCGGCGCCGTTGGCCAGGGCGTCGACGATGCCCCAGCAGCCGAGGTAGGCGTTCGCGGTGACGAAGCGGCCGACGTCGCCGAGATCGACATCGACATGATCGCCATGATCGCCATGAACGTCGTGCGTGCCCGTGCCGAACGGGCGTAAGTCGCCGCTCTGGGCCAGCTCTGCGATGCGGGGCAGCAGGTCGTCGCCGTCGACGTACGCGATCGTCGGGTGCAGTCCGAGGCGGTCGGCCACCGATTGCACGGCGTCGGCACAGCCGGCCGGATCGAGACCGCCCGCGTTCGACACGACCCGGATCCCGCGGTCGAGGCAGTCGCCCATCACCTGCTCCATCTGGGTGACGAACGTGCCGGCGAAGCCGCCGGCGGGCCGGCGTTCACGCAAGCGGCTCAAGATGAGCATCGTCAGCTCGGCGAGCCAGTCGCCGGTCAGCACGTCGATCGGTCCGCCGTCGACCATCTCGCGCGCCCCCGACAAACGATCGCCGAAGAAGCCGGAGCAGTTGGCGATCCGGATGGGCGCACCCGGCGCAGCCGTCATCCGTCGTCGTCCGTTCGGAGTGCGACGAGCAGGTCACCGGCGTCGACCCGGTCGCCGACGGCGTAGCGGACCTCGTCGACCGTCGCCGATGCGGTCGCGACGATCTTGTGCTCCATCTTCATCGCCTCGACGACCATGAGCAGCTGGCCGTCGGTGACCTCGTCGCCGTCCGCGACGTGGACGGCGATCACCGTGCCGGGCAGCGGGCAGATCGGGCCACCACCGGCGGACTCCGACGCATCGTGGTCGACGAAGCGCGGTGGGCGGGTGAGCACGAGTTGGCCGGCCGGACCCGAGACGAGCAGGGCGTCCTCGCCGGTCGGGCGCACGCGAACGACGTGTCGGCGACCGTCGACCTCGATCGCCAGCTCGTCGGCGGTGCGGCGGAGGACACGGACGACGATCGCGCGACGCACGTCGTCGGGGAGCGATCCGTCCGCCGGGTCCGGCTCCGGCCACGGCCCGTACCGCACGTCGACGCGGTCCGGGGCGACCACGTACTCGACCTGGTGGAGGTGATCGCCGTCGAGCCAGGTGCGACGCTGGCCTCGGGTGCGGAGGTTCCGCCAACCCGAGGGCGCGAAACCGGTCGCCGCGTCGGCAGCCCGGGCGCTGGCCTCGTCGTGCATCGTCGCCGCGAGCACCAGCGACAGCCGGTCCGCGCCGACCGGGCCGGCGTCGGCCAGCACCTCGGGGTGCTCGTCGAGATACGACGTGAAGGTGCGACCGGCCCGGAAGTCGGGTTCGGCCATCGTGGCCGCGAGCATGTTGGCGTTGGTGCGGACGCCGGCGATCCGAGCGGTGCGCATCGTGCGCTCGATCCGGCTCGCCGCTTCGTCTCGCGTCGGTGCGTGCGCGATCACCTTGGCCACGAGCGAGTCGTAGTCGGTCGAGACCGTGCTGCCGGCACGCACACCCGTGTCCACGCGCACGTCCCCGCCGAGCTCGAACTCGTCGACGGCTCCCGTCGACGGGAGCCAGCCGGCGATGGGGTCCTCGGCGACGAGGCGCACCTCGATCGCGTGACCGTCGAAACCGATCTCGCCCTGGGTCCACGGCAGTGGAGCACCGTGGGCGACGACGATCTGGGCCTCGACGAGGTCGAGCCCGGTGATCGCCTCGGTCGCCGGGTGCTCGACCTGGAGGCGGGTGTTCACCTCGAGGAAGGTGATGGTCGGCGCCGCCGAGCCGCCGCCCGCGTCGTCGGTCTCGCCCACCATGAACTCGACCGTGCCGGCGCCCCGGTAGCCGACGTGGCGGGCGAGGGCGAGGGCGCCCTCGTGCAGCCGCTCGCGCGTCGCGTCGTCGACACCGGGCGCCGGGGCCTCTTCGACGACCTTCTGGTTCCGGCGCTGGATCGAGCACTCGCGTGTTCCGAGGTGCACGACGTTGCCATGCGCGTCGCCGAGGATCTGGACCTCGACGTGACGACCGCGCTCGATGAAAGGCTCGATGAAGACGGTCCCGTCGCCGAATGCCGACGACGCCTCGCGCGACGCCGCCTCGATCGCGTCCGCCAGGTCCTCGCGTCGATGCACGGTCCGCATGCCGCGGCCGCCACCGCCCGCTGCTGCTTTCACGAGGGCCGGGATCGGGATCTCCGACG
>JAUHYJ010000023.1 GCA_030425785.1 Acidimicrobiia bacterium
CACGACGCTCATGCGCGTCTGGTACAGGTAGTAGGCGTCGGGGTCGTCGACCTCGATACCGTAGGAGGCCAGGGTGCGGCCTGGGTACGCCATGCGCATGACGCCCTCGGTCATCACCGCCTCGCGGTCCGCAATTACGCGGTCGCAGTTGAGCTCCAACTGGTGTGCGCCGGTCTGTACGATCGTCATGTCGTAAAACGCGCGCACCGCGTCCTTGTCGCCGGCGGGCACACCGTCTTCGAGGTTGGCGAGGAGCACGTCGACCGTGCCGACCATGTCGGGCAACTTGCCGCGCATCTTCTCGTTCGACGCCGGGAAGAAGTGGATCATCCGGCTCGGTCGGAACGGGATCTCGGTTCGCGGGGCCGGGGCGCCGACCGCCAGCGGCTTGAAGAAGTCCTTCGGGGATCGCACGGACGCGACCCTACTGACCGGTAACCGGCGACCCGAAAGCGGCGGGCCGACGTGGTGGTCGCGATGGCCGATACTGGTCGGATGGACGATCACCGAGACCGAGCCAGCGATGCCGAGCAGCGGCACGACGACCTGTCGTCCGCGGAGGTGCGGGTGCTCGGTTGCCTCATCGAGAAGGAGGCGACCGTTCCCGACAGCTACCCGTTGACGCTCAACTCGCTCCGGACGGCCTGCAACCAGTCGACCAGTCGCGATCCGGTCGTGTCGTACGACGACCACACCGTCGAGCAGGCACTGGCGTCGTTGCGCGCTCGCGGGCTGACCCGCACGGTGCACTCGACGTCGAACCGGGCCGCCAAGTACCGCCACGTCCTGCCGAGCGTCCTCGGGCTCGACGCCGCCGAGACGGCAGTGCTGTGCGTGCTCATGCTCCGCGGCGCCCAGACCGTCGGTGAGCTGAAGTCGCGCACCGAGCGCCAGCACGCGTTCGACTCGACCGACGAGGTGGCCGAGGTCCTCGCTGCGCTCGCCGGGCGCGACCAGCCACTCGCGCTGGAGCTCGAGCGTCAGCCCGGCCAGAAGGACGCGCGTTGGGTCCACCTGCTCGCGCCGCACGTCGACGTGGCCCCGGAGACCGCCGTCGTCGCGACGGCGCCGCCGCCGTCCGCTGCGGTCACCGATCTCGAGCGCAACAAGGCGACCGCGATGGCGTTCTACGACCTGATGTTCAACCAGTGCCGCCCCGCCGAGGCGGTCGAACGGCACGTGGGCGCGCAGTACCGACAGCACAACCCCCATGTGGGCGACGGGCCGGATGCGTTCGTCGCCTACTTCGAACGCATGGCCGCCGAGTACCCGGGCAAGGCGGTCGAGTTCCGGCGGGTCGTCGCCGAGGGCGACCTCGTCGTGCTCCACTGCCACCAGATCTGGCCCGACGAGGAGTACGCCGGCATCGACATCTTCCGCTTCGACGCCGACGGCAAGATCGTCGAGCACTGGGACGTGCTCCAGGTCGTGCCGGCCGAATCCGCCAACGACAACGGCATGTTCTGACCACGAGCGACCGCGACGTCGGCGCCCGCTCCGGTACGTTCTCGCAATGGAGATCGAGCGACGCGATGAGGTCGAGGTCGAGGTCGTGACCGACCGTCGGACGATCGCGACCGCGCTCCCACTCAAGCGTCGATCGCGAGAGCGGCTCGCCGAGCTGCTCGGGGCGCGCGTCGTCGACATCCGGACTCCGGTCGACGACGTCGATCTCGTCCTCACGCCGTCATGCAGCCCGCAGCTCATCGGCCGATTGAAGGCCAGGTACGGCGGAGCGCGCGTCGTGGTGGTCGAGCTCGACGACTGGGAACTCGACATCGAGATCGGAGGCCCGGTCAAGCGGATCCTCCGCAACGGCGCGGATGCCTACCTCCTGGCCGACAGCCTCGACGAGCTGGCGGCGAAGCTGGGTGGAGCGAGCGACCCGTCGCCGACCGAGACCGAACCGGTCGTCATGCGCGAGCTGACCGAGGCATCGACCGTCGACGACATCATCGCCGCGTTCCTGAACGAGTCGGTCGAGTACGCCACCCGGGTGCGCGTGGCGCGCGATCGGCCGCTCGACGACGCCTGACCCGACCGACCGGCGAACTGGCCGCTCGCGCGGCGGCTACAGGACCGGGCATCGTCGGCCGATACAGGTGCGTGGACACGACCGCCATCGAGGAGGCTCCGCACGACGAGCAGCTCGCGACGACGCTGGCCGTGCGCGCCGCGGTGGCGGCGATCGACCCGGTCGACGCCGAGCAGACGGACGATCCGTACGCCGCCGCGACGGCGGAGTACTACGAGCTGCTCGCGACCGCTCACTGGCAGCGGACCGGCGACGAGCTGTCCGACCTCCTGCGTGACATCGACCCGACCGCCGGTCCGATCGTCGACGTCGGTGCCGGCACCGGCATCGGACTCCCGTACCTGCTCTCGGTCGCTCCCGACGTCGAGGTGTACGCGATCGAACCCAGCAAGGCGATGAGGACGGCGCTGCACACGCGGTTGCTGCTCGATCCTCGCCTCCGCGACCGGATCACGGTCGATCCGCGTCCGCTCGGCGAGGCGCTGCCGGATCGGGCGAGCGCCGTCGTGATGTCGGCCGTGCTCGGGCACCTCGGCGACGTCGAACGCGACCGTTTCTGGCGTTTCGTCGTCGACCGGATGCCGGCGGGCGCTCCCGTCGTCGTCGAGGTCCTGCCGCCGTATCGCCCCGTCGTCGTCGAGCCGGTCCGCTACGCGGCCGTGCCCGTCGGCCGGTTCGTGTACGAGGGCTGGCAGAGCGGCCGGCCCGCTGGTGACCGACTGATGCGATGGACGATGACGTACCGCGTGCTCGACGGGCGCACGGTGGTGTCCGAGCAGGCGGTCACATCGACGTACCGGTGCTGGTCGCCCGACGACGTCGTCGCCGAGGTGAGCCCGTACGGGTTGACGGTCACCGAGCACGGCGACTCGGTCGTCGTCCGCCGCACCTGACGGCCCTCAGTCCGCCAGCCACCCCTCGTCGTCGGGCGCGACGAAGCCGCACAGCTCGTCGTCGTCGCTTCGGTGCACCGCAGTTCGCACGGTCGGAGCTTCGCAGCAGGCCTCGATCGCGCCGCGGTCGGATTCAGCCGAGCTCGCGCAACCAGGCGGGCAGTCGCGTCGGACGTCCCTCCGGCGTCACACACCCGTGCGCCGTGACGCCCGTGGCCCGTTCCTCGCCGTCGACGGTGAGCAGGTAGCCCATCTGGAAGCTCGCCCGGTCGACGCCGGCCAGGTTGACGTGCACGTCGACGACGTCGTCGAACACGAGCGGGCGGCGGTACTTGCACCACGCCTCGAGCACGTTCATCTCGATGCCCTCGGAGCGGATCTCGGCGTAGGGGTGACCGATGTGGCGCAGATACGCGACCCTGGCCTCTTCCAACATCGGCAGGTAGCGCGAGTGGTGGACGATGCCCATCGCGTCGGTCTCGGCGAACCGGACGCGGAGTCGGTGCGCGAACTCGTAGTCGGCAGGGTCGGTGGACGGGTCGGCCGAGATACGCACCCCGCCGACGGTAGTTCGCCCGGGCCATACTCGACGGCGTGACGCCGGCGATCAACGAGCTCGACGCGGCGGGTGTGGTGTACACCGTCCACGAGTACGACCACGACGGCTCGCTCCACGACTTCGGGGCCGAGGCGGCCGACAAGCTCGGACTCGACCCCGACCAGGTCTTCAAGACCCTGCTCGTCACCGCCGACGGGTCCCAGGCGGTGGCCATCGTGCCGGTCAGCGGCAAGCTCGCGCTGAAGGCCGTCGGTCGGGCGCTCGGTGCGAAGCGGGTCGAGATGTGCGATCCCGCGGTGGCCGAGCGCATCACCGGGTACGTGCGCGGCGGCATCAGCCCGTTCGGTCAGAAGAAGCGTCTGCCGACGGTCATCGACGAGATGGCGACCGTGTTCGACACGATCTACGTCAGCGGCGGCAAGCGCGGCCTCGATCTCGGTGTGGCCCCGAACGACCTGGTCGCCGTGCTCGACGCCACCGTCGCCGACATCGCCGCCGGGTGAACCACGGCTCAGTTGCTCGGGTGCCGCATCATCGCCTCGATGCGCGCCATGCGCGTGCGGGCCGGTGGGTGCGACGCGGCGAGCCGGGCACGCCACCCGATCGCCCGGCGGCCGCCCCCGAGCCGGATCACCGCACGCAGTGCGTCGACGAGCGGCCGCCCGTAGCCCATCCGGACCGCGCGGCGGTCGGCCTCGAACTCGGAGCTCTGCCCGACGAGGTTGCTGATCGCGTCCGAGGCGTACAGCGCCGCGAGGAAGACCCACGACACGGCGGTCAGCGCCCAGGACACCACCCGGCCGAGCGCGGTCAGCGCCGCGGAGTCGGCGGCGAACGCATCGGTCGCGGCGCGCGCCACGTTCTGGAGGAAGAAGCCCACCCGAGCGAGCGAGACCACCGGGAGCGACAGCCAGTGCCCGATCGTCAAGGCGACGGTGTGCAGCCCGAGATGGTGGCTGAGCTCGTGGGCCAGCACCCCCGACAGCTCGCGGTCGGTGAGCTCCTCGAGCGCGAACGAGGTGACGACGACGAGGTGCCCGCCGCACGCGTACGCGTTGAGTTCGCGCGAGTCGATCACCCGGATCGTGTACCGGTATGCCGGCAGGTTCGCGGCGATCGCCAGATCGCGCCAGAGCGGCGCGATGATGGCGTGCTCGTCGTCCGTCGGCGGCCGCGCGCCGAGCAGGGGGCTGAGCACCGTCACCTGCACGGCGGGCACGAACAGCAGCAGGCCGAGGAGCAGCCAGGCGACCGGGACGGTCCACAACGGCACGTCGACGAGCCATCGCAACGGCACCCAGATGATCGCCATGGCCAACAGCCAGAACGGCAGCAGCGCGAGGACGGGCAGCGTGGCGGTCACGGCCGACCGCTCGAGGTGCCTCCCACCGACGCCTGGAGCCATGGCAGCAGGATACGAACCCGGCGCTGCTTTCGGCGGGCCGCGACGGCCCACCACGCGGCCGAGCGGCGGCTGATCACATGGCGGTTCACGGTGGCCGCGCGGCCCGCAGAACTGCGTCAAGACGCTTTCAAGGTCGGACTGGTCGTTGCCGATGTACCTGACGTGCAGCCGAATGCCGCCACGGCCAGCGAACCGACCGCGTCCCCCGCCGTCCGCGAGCTGCTCGATCGCGCCATGGCCGCACAGGACATGCATCCGGACGAGGCCCGCGCGCACGCGCTCCAGGCGCGTGTCGTCGCCCGGGCCGCGGGCGATCGCCCCGGTGAAGCCGAGTCGCTCTACCGGCTCGCCAGCCTGGCCCACTTCAGTGGCGACCCGGAGGACGCGTTCGGTCTCGCCATGGAGGCGAGCGAGGTCGCTGATCGATGTGGGGCGACGCTCGTCAAGTCCTGGGCGACCCACCTGCTCGGGATCATCCACTATCAGGCGTCGAACTTCTCCGAGGCGCTCGAGCACTGCCTCCGGGCGCTCGACACCTACCAGGACGCGATCGACGGCCCCGGCGCCGATCGCGGCAACATCTTGAACACGATCGCCGCGGTCTACCACTCGATGGGCGACAACGACCGGGCGATCATCACGTACGAACGCGCGCTCGCCGCGGCCGAGCCGTTCAACCGGCCGCAGATGATCGCGCTGATCCTCGGCAACATCGCGCGCATCCGCTCCTCCCGTTCCGAGTACCTCGCCGCGGTGTCGATGGGGCGCAAGGCGGTCGAGATCGCCCGCGAGCACAGCCCCTCGATCGTGACGAACCTGCTCGCCGACCTGGCCGAGTCGTACATGGGCCTCGCCGATCACGAGAAGGCGGCCGAGTGCTTCGCCGAGGCGCGCCTCGTGCTGCAGCAACAGTCCGAGGAGGGCACCGAGCCGTCATCGTCCGCCCAACTCGGCGTCATGGTCGCGGAAGGTCGCGTCGCGCTGCGGCGTGGCGCGCTCGATGAGGCGATCGCGGTGCTCCAGGCGGCGCTCGACATGTCCGAGCGGACCGACGCCAAGGAGTACGAGCTCGAGGTCAACGACCTGTTGGCGACGGCGTTCAAGCGGGCGGGCCGCTTCGAAGAGGCGCTCGACCGGCGCGAGACCCACGACGAGCAGTACCGCCAGATCTTCACCCACGCCGCCGATCTGCGACTGCGGACGCTGCAGGTCGCCCACGAGACCGCGACCGCCCGCGCCGAGGCGGAGATCCTCCGCCTGCGCACCCAGGAGCTCGAAGGTCTCGTGGCGACCCCCGACGACAACCCGGCCTCGACCGGCGAGTTCGGCGCCGCCTACCTCGAAGCGTTCGAGCAGCTCGCGATCCTGACCGAGTGTCGCGACGCCGACACCGGCGAGCACACCGACCGCGTCGGCGACCTCGCGGCCGAGATCGCGCACGCACTGGGCAAGTCGCCCGAGTGGTGCGAGATGCTGCGACTCGCGGCCCGGCTCCACGACATCGGCAAGGTCGCCGTGCCCGACTCGGTGCTCTTCAAGACCGGTCCGCTGACCGTCGAGGAGTACGAGATGATGAAGTCGCACACGAGCATGGGTCACCGCATCCTGTCCGGGAACTCGGCGCCGATGTTCCAGATGGCGGCCGAGATCGCCCAGTCGCACCATGAGTGGTGGGACGGCAGCGGCTACCCGTTGGGGATCAGCCACCAGTCGATTGCGCTGAGCGGTCGCATCGTCGCGATCGCCGACGTCTACGACGCACTGTGCAGCAAGCGCCCGTACAAGCGCGCCTGGGCCAAGGATGAGGCGGCACGGTTCGTCGTGTCCGGTCGCGGTGGTCAGTTCGATCCGGCGGTCGTCGATGCGTTCGTGGCCGTCCTCACGGCGCGTGACCCCGAACTCGGCGACCAGCTCGACTGAACCGATCGAGTCGCCGACGGCGGGCCGGCGTCAGCCGGTCAACGCCTGCGCGACCCAGCGGCCGACGAACGGCGCCAGCTCGTCGGGCGAGAGGTCGACGTGGCCCGATCGCAGCGCGTTCGTGTACGACGACACCGCCCCCAGCACCCCGAGCGCGAGCAGGCGCGGGTCCGCGTCCTCGATCTCGCCGAGCTCCTGGGCTTCTTCGACGAGGGCGACGACGTCGTCGAGGTACACCCGGCTCCCGCCGCGCAACGCGTCGGCGACGGCGGGGTCGGCCCGCTCGACCTCGATGAGCGCGAAGTACGGCGCGTGGGCCGCGATGAACCGAACGCTCGCTTCGGCACCCTGGCGGATGCGGTCGACGGGCCCGGCGTCGGCGTCCATCGCATCGGCCTGTGCGCGCCGCAACCGCTGGCGCATCGTTCGCACCAACTCGACGAACAGGTCGAGCTTGGTGGGGAAGTACCAGTAGAACAGACCCTTCGCGACGCCGGCGTCCGCGCAGATGTCGCTGATGCGCGTCGCCTGGTAGCCGCGGGATGCGAACAGCTCCATCGCGGCGTCGACGAGCTGCTGCTTGCGCTCGCGGCCCTGCTCGGTGAGCTGGCGGTCTGCGGTTCCGCCCGCTCCGGCCGATCCGCCGTTCGACGTGCCGGTCGCGGTGTCGGCGGGTGCTCCCATCCGCCAAGTTCAGCCTGGTCCTGACCCACGGGTCAAGCCGGCGCCCCGCATGCGACGTCGGCCACGGTCGCCCGGACGGCTCCGGCTGGTAGAACGTCATGATGAGCGATGTCGTGGCGCAGGTCGTCGAGGGGTGCGAACCCGTCAGCCACCGGGGCGTCTCCGACGTCGGCGTCCTGGTCGTCCACGGGTTCACGGGAAGCCCGGCGTCGATGCGCAGTGTTTCCGATGCGATGATCGCAGCCGGTCACCATGTCGAAGCACCCCGCCTCCCCGGGCACGGCACCTCGGTCGACGACCTGACGACCCGTCGGTGGGCCGACTGGTACGGCGCGGCGGAGGCCGCGCTCGACGCCCTGCAGGAGCGGGTCGAGCGCACGGTCGTCGTCGGCCAGAGCATGGGCGGGTCGTTGGCGTTGGCGCTGGCACTCGCCCATCCCGAGCTGGCCGGCGTCGCGTGCATCAACCCGGCCACCCGACGCCCCGGCGACGACGTCATCGAGCTGATCGACGACCTGCTCGAGGACGGGTTCGAGATCGCGCCCGGTGAGGGCTCCGACATCGCCGATCCCGATGCGGTCGACATCAGCTACGACGGGACACCGTTGCGGCCGGTCCGGTCGCTCTTCTTCGACGGTCTCGCGGTGATCTCCGATCGGTTCGGCGAGCTCGAGATGCCGTTGCGGTTGTTCACGTCGCGCCAGGACCACGTCGTCGACCCCGCCGACAGCGAGCACCTCGCCGCCACCTGGGGCGGCCCGGTCGAGCACACCTGGCTCGAGCGGAGCTATCACGTCGCGACGGTCGACTACGACCGGTCGGTCGTGGCGAGCGGCATCGTCGACTTCATCGCGGAGGTCACGGCGTGAACGCAGCGGTGATGCACCTGATCGCCTCGATCCCGAGCCCGTCGTCGGGCACCCTGTCGATCGGGCCGATCGACCTGCGGGCGTACGGCGTGCTGATCGCGCTCGGTGTCCTGGCGGCGGTCTGGATCTGCGGGCGCTTCCTCGAAGCGCACGACGTCGGCACGATGGACGATGCGAGCTCGATCGCCATGTACGGCGTGGTGGCCGGGATCATCGGTGCCCGGCTCTACCACGTCGCGACCGAGTGGTCGCGGTTCAGCGACGACCTCGGCGCGATCCCGAAGATCTGGGAAGGCGGTCTCGGCATTCCCGGCGGCCTCCTGTTCGGCATCCTCGCGGGCACCTGGCAGGCCAAGCGCCGCGGCATCCCGGCCCCGGTCATCCTGACCGCCGCGGCACCAGCAATCCCCGCCGCACAGGCGATCGGCCGCTGGGGCAACTGGTTCAACCAGGAGCTGTTCGGCCGGCCGACCGATCTGCCGTGGGCCCTCGAGATCGACGACGCCCACAATCTCGGCTACCCGTCCGGCACCACCTTCCACCCGACGTTCCTCTACGAGTCGCTGTGGAACGCCGGGCTCGTCGTGGTGCTGCTCTGGATCCAGCGCCGCTTCCGTCTGGCGCCCGGGCGGCTGATGGGCGCCTACCTGATCGGCTACGGCATCGGCCGGTTCTGGATCGAGGCGTTGCGCATCGATCCGACGGAGGCGAGCGACGTCGCCGGGTTGCGCTGGAACCAGTGGGTCGCCCTGGCGGCGGTGGTCGGCGGCGCGATCTACCTCTGGATCACCCGCGGACGAACGTGGCCCGACGATCTCGGGACGACGACCGGCACCGACGATCTCGGGGACGATGGCCATGACGATCGCGGCGCCGAGCATCTCCACGACGAGCCGGACGCCGAGCTCGGCGAGCCGGACGACGAGTTCGACGACGGGAATCGTGAGCGGGCGGCACCCGCGGTGAACGACGAGCCCGGCTGACCCGTCGCCGCGGCCGCGGCGCGCCTGCGATGCGGTACGCGGCGCGGACGGTCGAGGCCGACGTCGCCGCCCGCGTGGGCGCTCGGAACGACGAGGTGTTGCACGGCGCTCGCCGGCGACTCGGCGCGCCATGGGCGAAGGATCATCGGATGGCGCTCGCGGCGACGATCTGCGCCGGCTGAACCGTCACCGGAGGCGGGTCAGGCCGCGGAAGCGCACGGGACGCTCGGTCAGCTCCTCGTCGTAGTGGGCGCCCCAACCGGCGAGCCGCGCCACCGCGAAGAGCGGGGCGTCGCGCGGGAACTCGCCGGCCACCAGCAGGGCGCCGAGCGCGAGGTCGATGTTCGGCAGGTGCGCGATCCGTCGCCCGGCCTCGGCGATGACGGCATCGGTGGTCGCCGCGACCTCGTCGGCGCCGGGCACGGCGCGGATCGCGTCGAGCAGCGGAACGACCCGCGGATCGCCGCGCCGATACACGGAGTGCCCGAAGCCCGGCAGCCGCTCGCCGCGCTCGAGTACATCGGCAACGGCGGCCGTCGCGCCGCCGTCGAGGGCACGGTCGATGAGCTCCGCCGCGGTCGCGCTCGCGCCGCCGTGGAGCGGCCCGGCGACCACGGCGAGCCCGGCCTGCAGGGCCGAGCACGCGTCCGATCGCACCGAGGCGGCGACGCGCACCGCCAGGGTGCTCGATGCGAGCTCGTGGTCGGCGAGCAGGACGAGCGCTGCATCGACGGCGGCGACGAGCTCGGCACCGGGCCGCGCTCGCCACGCTCGGGTCAGACGCTCGGCGATGGATCCGCGGCGCGGCCCGCCGAGCACGCTCGGTGCGACCGTGGCGAGCCGCCGCGCCGCGGCCGCGCCCGAGCGGGCCGGGTCGGGTGCGCTCGCCAGTGCCGCCGCACTCAGCGACAGCGCTTCGAGTGCCGTCGCATCGACGGCGCGGACGACGTCGAGGCACCGATCGAGCTGGGCGCGATCGACCGACCAGGGGGCCGCCGCCGGCTCGTCGGTGGCCCAGAGCAGCTCGGCGACGCGCTCGTAGCCCAGGTCGACCAGTCGGCCGACCTCGTGTCCGCGGTAGCGGAGCATCTCGTCGTCGAGTTGGGTGATCGCCGATGCGATCTGTACGTCGATCGACGGTCGCTCCGCCGGTGCTCGGTCGCGGCGTCGACCTGCCAACGCCTCGATCTGCTCGCGCGGGTAGAGCGAGGTGCGCCCGTCGACGGCCGTCCGCCGCTCGACCAACCCTCGGCTGACGTAGGCATACAGCGTCGGCTTCGTGACGCCGAGGAGTCGCGCCGCTTCGGTCGCGCCGATCATGGTCGCCATGCGATCCAGTCTCGACGACGGTTGATCGTCGGTCAACGTTGATCAAATCAACGTTGATTCAGCGATCTGGGCGGCGGAGACTCGATCGCATGGACGAACTCATCGACGTACCCGCCGGGCTCAACGGCGTCGCTGCCGCCGAGACCGCGATCGGCACCGTGCACGGCGACGAGGGCTTCTACCACTACCGCGAGTACGACGCGACCGAACTCGCCCGGTCCGTCGGTCTGGAGGACGTGTGGTACCTGTTCGACCGCGGCGCGTTGCCGACCCCCGCCGAGCGATCGGCGTTCCGTGACGATCTTGCGGCTCGGCGGCATGCTCCGGCGGCCCTGGACGCGCTGGTCGCAGCCGTCGCCGACGTCGGAGGTGCTCCGTTGGCCCAGCTCAGGACGATGCTCTCCGCAGCGGCGTCGCCACTCGGGCTGGCGCCGATGCTCGACCTGTCGCCTGCCGAGCGGCGCGAGCAGGCGCTGATGATCGCGGCCGTCGTCCCGGTGCTGCTCGGTGCGCTGCACCGCGCGTCGTCGGGCCGGCCGCCCGTCGACGTCGACGACCGACTCGACCATGCGGCCGCGTATCTGCACGCCGTGACCGGCACCCCGCCCGAACCGCATCACGCGAGGGCGCTCGAGCAGTACCTGATCCTCACGATCGACCATGGGTTCAACGCATCGACCTTCACCGGCCGAGTCGCAGCGTCGACCGGTGCCGATCTGGCCGATGTCGTGTGCGCGGCGATCGGCGCGCTCGCCGGCCCGCTCCACGGCGGCGCACCGAGCCGGGCCCTGGATGCACTCGACGCGATCGAGACGCCCGAACGCGCCGGCGACTGGGTGCGGGGCGAGGTCGCGGCCGGCCGGCGGATCATGGGGTTCGGACATGCCGTCTACCGGGCACCCGACCCCCGGTCGGCGCTCTTGCGCGAGGTCGCCGTCGGGCTCGGCGGTGAGCTGGTCGAACGCGCGGTCGCGATCGAGACCGAGATCCTGATGGCCCTCTCCGAGCTGAAGCCCGACCGACCGTTGCCGAGCAATGTCGAGTTCTACGCCGGCGTCATCATGGAGTCCGTCGGGCTGCCGCGCTCGATGTTCACCCCGACCTTCGCCGTGAGCCGGACGATCGGGTGGGTGTACCACGCACTCGAGCAGGCGGCCGTCGGCAAGCTCATCCGGCCGGCCGCACGCTACGTCGGCCCCGCGCCCCGGCGGCCGGTCGCCGCCCCGATGCCGGTGTGAGTCAGGTCACCACGAGCGTCGCCCGCATGCCTTCGTCGTAGTGCGTGTGGTCCTCGTCGATCGGCACGATGCAGAACAGCGTGTAGGTGCCGGGTTCGAGCTCATAGGTCGCGTGGCACACCTGGTCGGGCCCGAACGCCTCGAGCTCGAAGGCGCCCGCCGCTTCGAGCGCGTCCTCGTCGGGTTGCCCGTCTCGCATCGGCACATCGCCGCCGCCGGGCAGGAACGCCACCTCGTGGGGGGCGGCGCCGTCGTTGACGACGCGGAAGGTGACGATGCCCGCCTCGGCCGTGTACTCGGCGCGGTCGAAGGCGTAGTCGATCACGGTGATGTCGACGGTCGACGTGGCGTCCGGCTCCAAGCCCTCGTTCACGGGTTCGCACGGCCGGTCGACGCCGGGCACCGAGTCGCCGGGCACCGAGTCACCCGGCACCGAATCACCCGACAGTGAGCCGGCGGTGGTGCCGGGGGCGTCGTCGGCGCACGCGGCGAGCAGTGCGACGACGGCAAGTGTCGTCGCGGCGAGCGTCGTGCGGGTCGGGGAGGTGGTGTGTCGCATGCGGTGTCCTTCCGTCTGTGCATCCTGGTCAGCGATGCTGATCTGCGGTTGTCAAGGTGTGTGTCTAATAGAAGTTAGGGCTACCTAACAAATCGCGAGCGCGAGATGTCGTCGGTCGCTGCAACCGGTGTGGAGGGGCGAGAGCGGGCAACTAGTCTCGACCGTCGTGTCCGAACGACTCTCCGCCGACGCCGTCGCCAAGGTGGCTCGCCTCGCCCGGCTCGACCTCACCGACGACGAGCTCGATCGCGCGACGCACCAGCTGAGCGACATGCTCGACCACTTCGCCGACATCGATGCGCTCGATCTGAGCGACGTCGAACCCCTGAACTCGCCGTACCCGCTCGTCAACGTCCTGCGCGACGACGTCGTCGAACCGACGCTCGACCGCGACGAGGTGCTGGCGGCTGCGCCGAAGCACGAGGACGGACGCTTCTGGGTGCCGCCGGTCCTCGGGGGAGACGCATGACCGGCTTCCCGACCGCCGCCGAGCTCGCTGCCGACGTCCGCGCCGGCCGCCGCTCCGCCGCCGAGGTCGTCGATGCCCATCTGACGCTCATCGAGGCTCGGGAACCGGACATCCACGCCTTCAACCACGTCATGGCCGAGCGCGCCCGCGAGCGCGCGGCCGCGATCGACGAGGCCGTCGCCGCGGGCGACGATCCCGGCCCGCTCGCCGGCGTCCCGGTGGCGCTCAAGGACAACATGTGCACCCGCGGCGTGCCCACCACCTGCTCGTCGAAGATCCTCGCCGGCTGGACGCCGCCGTACGACGGCACCGCCGTTGCCCGGCTCGATGCGGCCGGCGCGATCGCGATCGGCAAGACGAACCTCGACGAGTTCGCCATGGGCTCGTCGACCGAGAACTCGGCATTCGGTCCGACCCGCAATCCGCTCGCGCCCGACCGCGTGCCCGGCGGGTCCTCCGGCGGGTCCGCCGCGGCGGTGGCCGCCGGCTTCGCGGCGATGTCGTTCGGCTCCGACACCGGCGGCTCGATCCGCCAACCGGCCGCGTTGTGCGGCGTCGTCGGGGTCAAGCCGACGTACGGGCGCGTCAGCCGCTTCGGGCTGGTCGCGTTCGGCAGCAGCCTCGACCAGATCGGGCCGTTCACCCACACCGTGGCCGATGCGGCGCTCGCGCTGCAGGTCGTCGGCGGGCACGATCCACACGACTCGACGTCGATCCCCGAGGCGATGCCCGATCTCGCCGGGGTGCTCGACCGCGGCGTCGACGGGCTGCGGATCGGGCGCATCACCGATCTGCCCGAGGGCGCCGATCCCGATGTCGTGTCCCGCGTCGACGAGGCGTTCGCCGCGCTCGAGTCGGCGGGCGCGACGATCGTCGACGTGCAGGTGCCGGCCTTCGGCTACGGGCTGACGGCCTACTACCTCATCGCTCCCGCCGAGGCGTCGTCGAACCTCGCTCGCTACGACGGTGTGCGCTACGGCATGCGCGTCGAGGGTGCCGACGTCGAGGAGATGATGCGCAACACCCGCACCGCCGGGTTCGGCGACGAGGTCAAGCGGCGCATCCTGCTCGGCACCTACGCACTGTCGGCCGGGTACTACGACGCCTACTACGGCAAGGCGCTGAAGATCCGCCGGCTGATGGCGAACGACTTCGCCGCCGCCTACGAG
>JAUHYJ010000606.1 GCA_030425785.1 Acidimicrobiia bacterium
GGATTGGACCGCCGGCGCCGACACGCACCTCGGTGGCCGGGCACCACGGGCACGCTCGGCAATCCGCCACGTCGCGCCGCTCCGAACGTCGCGCATGAGCCCCGACGCGACCGAGCCCGACGACGCCGAGTCCGGCACCACGACGCTCGCCGACCCGCACACCGATCCCCACCCCAGGCTCCCCGCCGCCCCGCCGCCCGCGCAGCCGCCGAGTGAGCGCCGACGGGGTGGCGCGCGGCGACGCCCGATCGACGTGCTCGCCGCGGCGGTCGGTGGTCTGGTGGCCGCCGCCGCCGGCCTCGGCGTCGCCGAGCTCGTCAGCGCAGCCAGCAGCTCGTTGCAGTCGCCGGTCCTCGACGTCGGGGACCGCGTCGTCGACGGAGTTCCGAACCGTGTCAAGCAGCTGGCGATCGACTGGTTCGGCACCAACGACAAGATCGCCCTGCTGGCCGGCATCGGCATCGTGCTCGGCATCTACGCCATGGCCCTCGGTGTCGTGTCGCAGACCCGTCGGCGTCACTGGGCGATCGCCGGGGTCGCGCTGTTCGGCATCGTCGGTGCGTACGCATCGCAGAGCACTCGCCGCGGCACCCCGTGGTTCGGCGTCGTTCCCAGTTTGGTGGGCGCGCTCGTGGCGGGGCTCGCCCTGTGGACGATGGGGACGCGCTCCGACCGCGACGCCGACGGGCCCGCGGCCGGCAGCGAGCGGCGCCGCTTCCTCGCCATCACCGGCGGTTGGGTCGCCGTGGCGGTCGTCGGTGGCACGACCGGCCGGTGGTGGTCCGCGCGCAACGGGGTCGACGGCCAACGAGGTGATCTCGCCCTTCCGATCGCCGACCGTACGCTCGCCCCTGCGCCCGACGGTGTGATGGCGCCCGTCGACGGCGTCGAGCCGTTCTACACGCCGAATGGCGACTTCTACCGGATCGACACCGCGTTGACCGTGCCCCAGGTGTCGGTCGACGGCTGGTCGCTGCGGATCTCGGGCATGGTCGCCGAGCCGTTCGAGCTCACGTTCCGAGAGCTGCTCGATCACGAGCTCGTCGAGGCCGACATCACGCTCAGCTGCGTGTCGAACGAGATCGGCGGCAACCTGCTCGGCAACGCCCGCTGGCTGGGCGTGCGCCTCGACGACCTGATCGCCGAGGCGTCGCCCGCGCCCGACGCCGACCAGATCGTCGGACGCTCCGTCGACGGGTACACGTGCGGCTTCCCGACGGCTGCGCTCGACGGGCGGAACGCGCTCGTCGCGGTCGGCATGAACGGCGAACCGTTGCCCCTCGAACACGGGTACCCGGCGCGACTGATCGTGCCCGGGCTCTACGGCTACGTCTCGGCGACGAAGTGGCTCGAGGAGATCGAGCTCACCCGCTTCGACCAGTTCGATCAGTACTGGGTCGAGCGCGGCTGGGTCGAGCAGGCGCCCATCAAGACGCAGTCGCGCATCGACACGCCGCGCGGTCTGGCCAACCTGTCCGCCGGGACCGTTGCGATCGCCGGCTCGGCGTGGGCGCAGACGCGCGGCATCGATCGGGTCGAGGTCAGCATCGACGACGGCGAATGGCTGCCGGCCGAGCTCGCCGCCGAGCTCAACGACACGACGTGGCGCCAGTGGTCGTACGCCTGGGACGCCACGCCGGGTCGCCACACGATCTCGGTCCGGGCCACCGATCGAACCGGGGCAATCCAGACCGCCGACCGCACCGAACCATTCCCGAGCGGAGCAACCGGCCGACACCAGATCGTGGTGCTGGTCGATTGAGCCGCCCGAACTGCACGAATCTCCCCCAACCGAAAGGCACCACCGTGAACACCCACCGCACCACCCGCCGACGCACCGGCGTCGTCGTCGCCACCCTCGCCTCGCTGTCGCTGATCGCTGCAGCGTGCGGCGGTGACGACGACAGCCCAGTGGCCACCGACGCGCCGTCCGAGGAACCGGCAGCCGAGCCGACGATGGCTCCGGACACCACGACCATGGACGATGACATGGACGATGACATGTCCGACGACATGACGGACGACACGACCGACGACATGTCGGATGACATGGCCGCCGACATGATGGGCGCATCGGGCCCCGCATGTGGCGCCGTGCCCACCGACGGAGAGGGCAGCTTCGCCGGCATGGCCGACGACCCCGCCGCCACCGCCGCCAGCAACAACCCGCTCCTGTCGACCCTCGTCACCGCCGTGACCGAAGCCGGCCTCGTCGACACCCTCAACGGCGAAGGCCCCTTCACCATCTTCGCCCCGACCAACGACGCCTTCGCAGCCATCCCCGCCGACCAGCTCGACGCCGTGCTCGCCGACCAGGAACTGCTCACCAGCATCCTCACCTACCACGTCGTCGCCGGCCAGTCGCTGAAGGCGGCCGACCTCGGTGCGTCCGGCGAACTCGCGACGGTCAACGGAGCGGCGCTCTCGTTCGGTGCCGACGGCACCATGGTCAACGACGCGGCCGTGATCTGCTCGAACGTGCCGGTCGCGAACGGCACCGTCCACATCATCGACAGCGTGCTGATGCCGCCGATGGACGACATGGAGGACTCGGGTGACGCGATGGGCGACATGATGGGCGCGTCGGGCCCGGCCTGTGGCGCCGTGCCCACCGACGGAGAGGGCAGCTTCGCCGGCATGGCCGACGACCCCGCCGCCACCGCCGCCAGCAACAACCCGCTCCTGTCGACCCTCGTCACCGCGGTGACCGAAGCCGGCCTCGTCGACACCCTCAACGGCGAAGGCCCCTT
>JAUHYJ010000607.1 GCA_030425785.1 Acidimicrobiia bacterium
CGAACGCAACCGGCGCCAACGCCGCGACACCTTCCTGTCCCGCCGGCTGAACGCACAGACCGGCATGATCGAAGGACGCTTCGCGTTCCACCCCGAACTCGCCAACCAGATCTTCGGCGCCGTCGACCGCGAAGTCGCCGCCATGATCGCCGAGGGCGAACGACGCGGCGAGGCCGGGTACGTCGATCGGCGCGTCGACCGCAACCGGCTCGCCGCCGAAGCGCTCGGCCGGCTCGTCGCCGGCGGACACGACCGGGTCCGGCCGCTGGTCGCCGACATCACCTTGCTCGTCGACCACCGCACGGCCACCACCGGCGAGCTGCACGACCACAGCATCTGCGAGACCGGCGACGGGCTGCCGATCCCACCCGCATCCATCGCCCGAGCGATGTGCGACGGGCGCATCACCCCACTGATCATCGACACCAACCGCGTCGTCCTCGCCGCCGGCCGCACCATCCGCCACCCCAACCGAGCCCAGCGACGAGCGCTCCGGGCGATGTACCGGACATGCGCGATCGGCGACTGCGACATCCCGTTCGACCGCTGCGAGATCCACCACATCCTCCCCTGGGAACACAGCGGGCCCACCGACCTCGACAACCTCATCCCAGCCTGCAGCCGACACCACCACCTCATCCACACCCTCCACTGGCAACTCGACCTCACCCACGACCGAACACTCACCATCACCGACCGACACGGGCAACCGCTGTTCATGACCCGACCCGACACGTCACCCGCCCCGCCCACCGACCCACGACGAAGGCCCGCAGCGTGACGCACGCGCCCGCCAACCGAATGACGAGCGACGACACCGGGTCGGCGCGCGTCGACGGGCCCGGCGACCTGCCGTAGGCTCCGGTCATGCGTGGGGGCGCAGCAGGCTGGGCTCGGCCCGGACGACCAGGGCGGCTGTCGTCGGTCGAGATGCTCGACGAGCGCGGCCATGCCGCGCACGGCGACGTCACGCCGGACGACGGCACCGAGCGCGGCGACACCTTCGAGATCGAGGTGTTCGCCACCGGTCGCACCATCCTGATCCCCGCCGAGGAGCGGGATCGGCGGGACGGCGATCACCCGGCGCTCGACGTCGTCGCCATCGGCATGCAGCTGCAGCGGGCGGGCCACGCCGTCCACGACAGCCTCCACGACGGCTTCGATCACGCACGGGCCGTGCGGGCGACGCCCGGTCATCGGCCCGGCCGGCCGATCCCGACCACGCCGAACACGTCCAGCCGGCGGCGCGGCGGCGGCTGCGACATCGTCCACCCGATCCACCTCGACCCGGTCCGCGCCTGCGCCGCGGCGACGTCGGGCCGGTGGCTCGGCCACCCGGTCGATCACATCGAACTGCTCGACGACTCCGGCGCGACCGATCTGCTCTGGGAGGTCGAGATCGTCGGGCATCGACGGACGGCTGCGACGCTGCACCTCCTCGCCTCGCCGTCGATGGTCGTCACCGTGCTCGAACTCATCCCCCACGAACCGATGCGCTGGCGGCGCCATCGGTTCATCCAGGACGGCGTGGCGGCCGCCGAGTCACTGGCCGGCGAGCTCGTCGACGCGTCAACCTAGCGAGGCGGGCAGATCGCCCGTGTGCAGCACCGACAGACGCTGCGTCGGCCGGGTGAGCGCCACGTAGAGCGCCCGGAAGCCGTGTTCTTGGTCGGCGACGATCTGCGACGGTTCGACCACGATGACCGCGTCGAGCTCGAGGCCCTTGACGACACTGACCGGCACGACGGTGAGCAGCTGGTCGAGCCCTGCGGTCGAGGCACGACCGTGCTCGCGGCCGGCCGCCGTCAGCGCGGTGGACACCTCGTCGCACCGATCGTCCGGCGCCACGACGGCGATCGAGGCCGAGGGCAGCTCCGTGCGCAGGTGATCGACCTCCGCGACGACGCCGTCCGCCAGGTCGTCGACCTCGACGATCCGGGGCGACGCATCGCCGACACGCACCGACTGCGGCGCCCGCAACCCGGGCGTCGCCTCGGCCATGACCCGGTTGGCGAGCTCCATGATCTGCGAGGGAATGCGGTAACCCACCGACAGACCGATCACCCGCGGCGGCTTGCGATCGGGCAGATGCTCGAGCACCTGATCCCAGTCGTCGGGGGCGAGTGGGCCGGTCGCCTGGGCGATGTCACCGACGACGGTCATCGAGCCGTTCAGCGAACGGCGAGTCGCCATCTTGAGCTGCATCGGGGTGAGGTCCTGCACCTCGTCGATGACGATGTGGCCGTAGGTGCGGATCTCCTCGGACTCGTCGACCTTGCCGCCCTTGCGGGGCCGGGGGCCGAGCACCTCGCGGGCGTCGTCGAGCAACGCCACGTCGTCGGCCGTCCAGACCACGTCGTCGACCGACGCCGCGCGCGGGCGGTACAGCGCCTTGTACTCGCGGTCGTCGAGCACGCCGTCGCTCGCCAGCCGCAGCAGCGCCATCGACCCGAACAGGTCGTGCAACAGCTGCGCCGGGGTGAGCACCGGCCACATCCAGTCGAGCGCGGCGCGCACCTCCGGCAGGCGGCGGACCTCGCTGCGGACGTCGCGGGCGGACGCGTCGCCGGCACGCCACGAGTTGGCCATCGTCGCGAACACCTCGCTCTCGACGAAGCGACGACCCGCGTTGTGGCGACGGAAGCGGCGCCGGGCCTGCTTGACGATGCGGGCCGACTCGTCGACGGTGAGGCGGACGTACCCGGCGCCGTACGGCACCACCAGATCGTCACGCAGCGGACGCTCG
>JAUHYJ010000608.1 GCA_030425785.1 Acidimicrobiia bacterium
GTTCTTGTGGAGCGCGTGGATGAGCAGCTTCACGCCGATGAAGGCGAGGATCACCGCGAGACCCTGCGCTAGATAGACGAGCCGCTGCAGTAGACCGCCGATGAGGAAGTACAGCTGCCGCAGACCCATGAGCGCGAACGCATTCGCGGTGAACACGATGTACGCCTCTTCGGTCAGGCCGTAGATGGCGGGGATCGAGTCCACCGCGAATACGAGGTCGACCACGCCGATGGCGACGACGACGAGGAACATCGGGGTGAACAATCGCCGACCGTGGCGGCGCGTGGTCAGTCGATCGCCGTCGTAGGCATCGGTCATCGGCACCACACGGCGTACGAGCCGGACGAAGCGACCGTTCGCCGGGTCGGAGTCGCCGTGCGCGAACGCCTGCCGGTAGGCGAGGAAGAGCAGCAGCGCCCCGAAGATGTAGAACACCCACGAGAAGTTCGAGATGAGGCTCGCGCCCACGGCGATGAACACGCCCCGCATCACGAGGGCGATGACCACGCCGATCATCAGCACCTTCTGCTGGTAGATCCGCGGCACCGCGAAGGCCGTCATGACCATGAGGAAGAGGAATAGGTTGTCGACCGACAACGCCTTCTCGGTCAGGTATCCGGCGAAGTACTCACCGCCGTACGTCCAACCCGAAACCGATCCGATTCCCACGCCGAACAGAAGCGCCAGCCCGATGTAGAAGGCCGACCAGCGAGCGGACTCGCCGAGTGTCGGCTCGTGCGGCTTTCGGACGTGGGCGTAGAACTCCCACACGAAGAACCCGATCGTCACGGCGATCGTGACGATCCAGATGAAGGGGGTGACGTTCACGGCGGACTCCAGACCTTGGCGCATTCATTCGCGTCAAGGTCTTCTCCGCTCCCGACGGGGAACCGGTGGCCCGGGACGCTTGGGCGTCCGTAGTGACGAGCCGACCACGAGGGAGTACTCCCCTTGTTTCATTCAGAAGAATAGAACATTCGCTCTCTTCGATCAACCTCGCACACCGTCACGCGTGGGAGGTCGGTGCGGCGGCGCTCGGGTGAGGCGTCGGTGTCCATGACGAAACGCGAGGACGTGGCGCGTTCGGGCGCGCGCCGTCGTTCACACAGTCGATCGCTGGCCGCCACCCGGCGGTCCGGTTCCGTTCACCCGGCCGGCCCAGCATGGCCCCATCCGACGAGAACCGGACGAAGGGGGTCGGATGCACGCGCGTGCGTTGTCCGTCATCGCCTGGGTGGAGTCTCCACTGCAGCTGATCGGTGCCGCCGAATGGGCATCGGCGCACGGTCGCCGCGTTCCGGTCGCCGGCCGGCTCACGCCGCAGATGTCCGAGACCGCCGACGAACTGCTCGCCCGCGGCGTGCTGTTCGGTGAGTGCGAGCCCTACCTCGGCGTCCCGTGGAACCTGCTGGCGCGCCACGGCCACTGGCTCGTGGGCGACGGGTTCTCGGGGCAGTTCCGGCTCGCGGCATCCGTGCTGCGTCCGCGGCGCATCACCTTCCTCGACGACGGCGCGAACACGCTGCCCTTCGTCGACGCGCTCACCGGTGACGGCCCCTACGCACGGCCCGGAGTGCGCGAGGGCGGCCTCACCACGCGGGTCGCGCCGTTCGCGGCGCACCACGTGCTGGGACGCATGCGGGCGCGCACGGTCGAGTTCTTCACCGCGTTCGACCTCGGCGAGCAGCGCCTGCGCAGACTCGGCGAGCTCGGCGGCCGCGTCGAAGGTCACGACTTCTCGTGGACTCGGCGGACGGCACCCGCGTTCACGACCACCACCGGTGGGCGTGTCGTGCTGGGCAGCGCGCGCGTCGTCGACGGGCGGACGCCGCTCGCCGATTACCTGGACTGGGTGACCCGCACGACCGCACGGGGACCGGTCACCTACCTGCCGCATCGTCGCGAGACCGAGGCGCAGCTCGCCGCCGTCTCGGCGCTCGACGACGTGACCGTCGTCGACAGCGGACTGCCCGCCGAGCTGCTGCTCGCCGGAACCACCGAGCCCCTCGAGCTGCTCACGCTTCCGTGACGCTGCCGCTCGTGCTCGTCGCCCGCGCGATCGTGGCCGCCCAGGGCGCGGCATCCGTCGATCGGGTCGTCGTGTCGACCGACGACGATGAGATCGCCGCCGTCGCGCACGAGTGGGGCGCCCACGTGATCGACCGGCCCGTCGAGCTCGCGGGCGACACCACCTCGAGCGAGGCGGTGCTGCTGCACGCACTCGACGAGCTCGCCGGTGCCGGCGTCGAGGTCGCCACCCTGGTGTTCCTGCAGGCGACCTCGCCGTTCATCGACCCGCGCGACCTCGACCTCGCGGTCGAGCTGCTCGCGGCGAACGAGCACGACTGCGTGTTCTCGGCGATCGAGACCTACGGGTTCCTGTGGGCTTCGCAGGCGGGCGAGGCGTCGGGAGTGAACCACGACCCGTCGGCGCGGCCGCGGCGGCAGGACCGCGATCCCCACTATCTCGAGACCGGCGCGTTCTATGTAATGGATGCCGCGGGCTTCGCCGGCGCGCGCCACCGCTTCTTCGGTCGCATCGGCATCGTCGAGGTCGCCGAGCGCACCGCGATCGAGATCGACTCCGAAGAGCAGCTCGAGATGGCCCAGGCGATCGCGCCGCTCGTGCCCGAGGCGTCCGATCTCGTCGACGTCGTCGCCGTCGTCACCGACTTCGACGGCGTCCACACCGACGACACCGTCATCACCGACGCCTACGGACGCGAGAGCGTGCAGGTCAGC
>JAUHYJ010000024.1 GCA_030425785.1 Acidimicrobiia bacterium
GTCACGGCGGTAGTTGACGGCCACCGCGGCACCCGCCGCGGCGAGTCGTTCGCTGATGGCCCGCCCGATTCCGCGTCCGCCGCCCGTCACGAGCGCGATCCGTCCCGACAGCTGCACCGGTCCCCCTGGCATGTGCCAACCTTGCCACGTGACCGACGGCAGCAAGAAGGCGATCATCGCTGCGTTCTTCGCGAACCTGGGCATCGCGATCGCGAAGTTCGTCGGGTTCCTCATCACCCGATCGGCGGGCATGCTGGCCGAGTCGGTACACAGCCTCGCCGACACCGGCAACCAGGGTCTGCTCTTCCTCGGCGGCCGACGCGCCCAGCGCGACGCCACCCCGGAGCATCCGTTCGGCTACGGACGCGAGCGCTACTTCTGGTCGTTCGCCGTCGCCCTCGTGCTGTTCTCGATGGGTGGCCTGTTCGCGCTGTACGAGGGGATCGAGAAGTTCCGGCATCCGCACGAGGTCGACAAGGTGTGGGTCGCGGTCGGCATCTTGGTGTTCGGTCTGCTCATCGAAGGCAATTCGTTGCGCGTCGCCGTCGGCGAAGCCCGTCATCACAAGGGCGACGCCAGCTGGTGGCAGTTCATCCGGCACTCGAAGCAGCCCGAGCTGCCCGTGGTCCTGCTCGAGGACACCGGCGCCGAGATCGGCCTCGCGCTCGCCCTGACCGGCGTCATCGTCGCCCACCAGACCGGCGACGCACGCTGGGACGCGCTCGGGTCGATCTCGATCGGCCTCCTGCTGATCGTCATCGCGATCGTGCTGATCATCGAGATGAAGGGTCTGCTGATCGGCGAGTCGGCCGGGCCGGCCGACCGGGCGAGGATCGTCGCCGCACTCGAGAGCGGGCCGCACGTCGACGCGCTCATCCACCTGCGAACCGAGCACATCGGGCCCGACGAGATCCTCGTGGCGGCCAAGCTCGAGTACGACTCGACCCTCACGTTCGACCAGGTGACCGACGCGATCAACCGGACCGAACGTGCGGTCCGTGACGCCGTGCCCGCCGCTCGGATGATCTACATCGAGCCCGATCTCCGGGTCGAGGGATACGTCGACTCCGAGCGCCGCGACGCCCACGGCGATCACGGCGATCACGACGGCGATCGCTGAGCGAGCGGACGCCCTCCATGGACGACACGACGGCACGAGCCGACGCCACGACGGCTGCACCCCCGAACCGCACCCTCGGCCTGCTGGCCGTGGTGGCGTCGATCATGTGCTTCGCGGTGTCGTTCGGGATCATCAAGTGGCCCGGCATCCCCGGCTCGGTCATCGCCTGGTGGCGGTTGATCGGCAGCGCGCTGCTGTGGTGGCTCCTCGTGATCGGTCTCCGTGTGCAGCGTGGCCGGCCGCTGCCGTCGCGGGCCGTCTGGCGATCGGCGCTGCCCGCGGCACTGCTGTTCGGCCTGTACATCTCGATGTTCTTCACGGCGGTGACCAAGACGAGCGTCGCCCACGCCGAGTTCATCAACAGCCTGGCGCCGCTCCTGGTGATCCCGACCGGGTTCCTGCTGTTCCGCGAGCGGCCGAACTGGTCGGCGCTGCGGTTCGGCCTGCTGTCGCTCGTCGGACTCGTGATCGTGCTCTTCACCGGTCCGGATCAGGGCGTCGCGACCATCGAGGGCGATCTGCTGATGCTGCTCGTTCTCGTGCTGACCGTGTCGTACCTGATGGCGTCGAAGTGGGCTCGCGCACGCGGGGTCGACACCGTCGACTTCATGGCGATCGTCATGACCGTCGCGCTGGTCACCGCCACACCGGTGGCGCTGTCGATCGCCGGCGACGAGATCTGGCCGCTCTCGTGGCAGGCGTGGGTCGCCGTCGCGATCCTGTCCGTGCTGACCGGCGGCGCCGCCCACGGCCTGCTGTTCTTCGCGCACCGGACGGTGCCGATCGCGACGATCTCGGTCATGCAGGTCAGCCAGCCGGCGCTGTCGGCGTTCTGGGCGTGGGTCATCGTCGACGAGGCGATCACCGCCACCCAGATACCCGGGATGGCCCTGGTGATCGTGGGCATGGCCCTCGTCGTGTGGAACAGCCAGGGCGCCCGGGCCGCCGCGCGCAGGTGAACAGTCCGCGAACGGCTCGTGGAACCCGGCAGCCGAGCTGGTAGTCACATGGGCATGCGGATCATGGTCACCAACGACGACGGCATCGACGCGCCCGGGATCGAGCACCTCGCACGGGCGATGGTCGGTCTCGGCGAGCTGGTCGTCATCGCCCCCGACCAGGAGTTCTCGGGCGCCTCGGCGGCGATCGGCGCGATCTGGGAACAGCATCCGCTCGTGCACCGCCGGCGCGACTTCCCCGTCGACGGTGTCGCCGAGGCCTGGGCGGTCGGCGGCCCACCGGCGCTCTGCGCGATGTACGCCCGGCTCGGCGCGTTCGGCGAGCCGTTCGACCTCGTCGTGTCGGGCATCAACCCGGGCGCGAACGTCGGCCGATCGGTGTACCACTCGGGCACGATCGGCGCCTGCCTGTCCGGCCGCAACGGCGGCTGGTCGGGCGTCGCCGTGAGCCAGGCGGCGGCCGGGTGGGGCGTCGAAGGCCAGGCGTGGTCCGAGGTCCTCAAGGGCCAGAAGTGGGCGACGGCGGCCACCGTGGCGCGCACGTTCGTCGAGGCGATGATCACCGAGCTGCCGACCGAGCCGGTCGTCGCCAACGTGAACGTGCCCAACGTCGACGTCGACGAACTGGCCGGGTGGGCGCTCACGCAGGTCGGCCTGCTGCCGCCGCGGGCCATGACCGAGGTCGACCTGATCGAGCGCGAGGGCGAACCCGACGTGTTCGACGTCAAGATGACGTCCGGTGACGCGATCGACCTCCCCGCCGGCACCGACGGCGGCGCGATCGAGCGGAACATGGTGTCGGTCAGCTACCTGAGCCGGCTCATCGCCGAGCCGCGGGCCGACATGACCGCCGTCGAGGACGCCCTGAGCGGGCTGGTCGCCCGGCAATGACCGTCCCCACGCGCTAGCCTGGGCGACAACCGAACGGGGAGCTCGTTGGCACGACGGGCTGAGAGGGTGGACGCCTCCACCGACCCGAGAACCTGATCCGGATAATGCCGGCGGAGGAACGATGGACGAAACGGTGATCGTGGTGACGGGCGCAGCGCCCCTCGACGCCGACGCCGTCGCCCACCTGCCGAGCACGGCGATCGTCATCGCCGCCGACGGCGGCCTCGACCACGCCCTCGCCGCCGGGCTGACGCCGGCCGCGCTCGTGGGCGACCTCGATTCGGTGTCCGCCGACGGCATGGCCTGGGCCGAGGCACATGCGACGATCCAGCGTCACGAACCGGCCAAGGACCGCACCGACACGGAACTCGCGCTCGCGACCGCGGCCGGTCTCCAGCCGGCGCGGCTGCTCCTCGTCGCCGGCGGCGGCGACCGGCTCGACCACACGGTGACCGCGATCGGTGCACTCGGCCACCCCGACCTGACCAGCATCCCGCTGCTCGAGGCGTGGTGGGGTGACGAGCACGCGTTCGTGCTGCACGGCCCCGGCGCGCTCCATCTCGCCACCGACACGGGCACCCGGATCTCGCTCGTCGCCATGCACGGGCCGTGCACGGGCGTGTCGATCGACGCCGCCGAGTGGCCGCTCGACGACGCCGAGCTCGAACCGCTGAGCGGGCACGGCGTCAGCAACGTCGCCACCGCCGACGAGGTCACCATCACCGTCTCGACCGGGATCCTCACCGTGTTCACCCACCCGCCCGCCACCGCCAAGGAGCTCCCATGACCCCCCGTGCCCGCATGCTCGCCGCAGCCGTCGCCGCCGCGCTCACCGTGGCCGCGTGCGGTGACGACGGCGCCGACACCGACGAGCGCGGTGACGACCTGTCCGGAACCACCGTCACCCTGGTCACGTACGACTCGTTCCCGACCCCGGACCCCGAGAACCCGCTCCACGCGGCGCTCGCGGCGTTCACCGACGAGACCGGTATCGAGGTCGAGGTGCTGATCGCCGGCGACACCGGCACGATGCTGGCGAAGGCCGAGTTGACCGCCGGCAACCCCGAGGGCGACGTGATGTACGGCATCGACAACACGTTCCTGTCGCGAGCGATCGACGCCGAGATCTTCGAGCCGTATGCGTCGCCGGCTGCCGTCGACATCCCGGACCGCTTCACCGACCTCGTCCCGAACGACGAGGCCACCCCGGTCGACTTCGGCGACGTCTGCCTGAACTACGACGTCGCCGCGCTCGAGGCCGCAGCGCTCCAGCCGCCCGAGTCCTTGGCCGACCTGACCGACCCGATCTACGCCGACCGGCTCGTCGTGCAGAACCCGGCCACGTCGTCGCCCGGGCTCGCGTTCCTGCTCGCGACCATCGCCGAGTTCGGGGACGGTTGGGAGCAGTACTGGGCCGACCTCGCGGCGAACGGCGTCGAGATCGTCGACAGCTGGACGACGGCGTACTACGACTCGTTCTCGTGGTCAGGCGGCGACCGACCCCTCGTCGTCTCCTACGGGTCGAGCCCGCCGCTCGAGGTGCTGTACGCGGACGAGCCGATCGACGCACCGTCGACCGGCGTCGTCACCGACACCTGCTTCCGCCAGGTCGAGTTCGCGGGCGTGCTCGCCGGCACCGAACAGCCCGAGGCGGCCCGCCGCCTGATCGACTTCCTCGTCTCCGAGCAGTTCCAGGTCGAGGTGCCGCTGAACCTGTTCGTGTTCCCGGTCAACCCGGCGGCCGAGCTCGACCCGGTGTTCGTCGAGTACGCCACGATCCCCGAGTCGCCGCTGTCGCTCGACCCGTCCGAGATCGCCGCCAACCGCGAAGCCTGGATCGAGCGCTGGACCGAGATCGTGGCCGGCTGACGATGGCCGGGCCGGGCGAGACGGCGCTCGCACCGGGGACCGCGCTCCCGCGGTGGTTCGTCGTCGCCGTCACCGTCGCCCCGCTCGGGTTCCTGGCGGTGTTCTACGCCTGGCCGTTCGCGAACCTGCTCGGCCGGGCGCTGGACGCGGAGGCGATCGGCGACACGTTCGGGCGCCGATCGACGTGGCGGGTGCTCTGGTTCACGACGTGGCAGGCGGTGGCGAGCACCGTCCTCACAATGGTGGCCGGGCTCGGCCCGGCGTGGGCGGTCTCGCGGTTCTCGTTCCCCGGGCGGCGTGCCCTGCTCGGCGTCCTGACGGCGGTGTTCGTGCTGCCGACGGTGGTGGTCGGCGCTGCGATCGTCGCCGTGCTGCCCGAGTCGCTCGACCGTTCGGTGTGGGCGATCCTCGGCGCCCACGTCGTGTTCAACCTGGCGGTCGTGGTGCGGACGGTCGGCGCCGTCTGGGAGCGACTCCCCGTCGATCTCGAACACGCCGCCGCGACGCTCGGTGCCTCGCCGACACGCGCCTTCCGCCTGATCACCCTCCCCCTCCTGCGGCCGTCGATCGCGGCGGCGGCCGCGATCGTGTTCCTGTTCACGTTCACGTCGTACGGCGTCATCCGGGTGCTCGGCACGACGGGCCGAGCCACGATCGAGGTCGAGGTCTGGCGACGCGCGACCCAGTTGGGCGACATCGGCGGCGCGGCGACCCTGGCGCTGATCCAGCTGCTGGTGCTCGGCGCACTCGTGCTGGTGTCGTCACGTGTGCAGCGCAGCGCCGCACGCGTGATCGAGCTCGACGCCCGTCCGCGCCGGCCGTCGCCACTCGGCCGGCAGCGCTGGTGGGTGGCGTTGGCCGCGGGTGGGGCGGCCACCGTCGTCGTCATGCCGCTGGTGGCGCTGGTCGAGCGGTCCCTGCGCGGCGAGGACGGCTACTCGCTGGAGGCGTGGCGGACATTGGGCGACACCGAGATCAGACCGGGGTTGTCGCTCGGCATCGATCCGCTCGGCGCGCTGTGGCGGTCGATCACGACTGCGATGTGGGCGACGGCGATCGCCGTCGCGCTCGGTGCGCTGGCGATCGTCGCGATCAGCGTGCTCGGTCGGTCGGGCAAGGTGCTCGACGCCGGGCTGATGCTGCCGCTCGGTACGTCGGCGGTGACGATCGGGTTCGGCATGCTCATCACGTTCGACCGGCCCCCGGTCGATTGGCGCGCTGAATGGTGGCTGGTGCCGGTGGGCCACGCGCTGGTCGCGCTGCCCTTCGTCGTGCGGGCGGGGTTGGGTGTCGTGCGGTCGCTCGATCCCGATCTGCGCGCTGCCGCCGCCACCCTCGGTGCGCCGCCGATCCGAGCATGGGCGACGACGGTCCTGCCGGCGCTGCGGCGGCCGCTCGCGGTCGGAGCCGGGCTCGCCGCGGCGGTGTCGCTCGGCGAGTTCGGCGCGACCAGCTTCCTGTCGCGCAGCGGCGCCGAGACCCTGCCGATCGCGATCGAACGCCTGCTCGGACGCACCGGCCGACTGTTCCAGGCCCAGGCCTTCGCGCTGGCGGCGATCCTGGCGGCGGCGACGATCGCGATCGTGCTGGTGGTCGATCTGGCAGGAGAGAGCCTGGCGGGAGACGGCCTGGCCGGGGAGGACCCGGCGCGAGGGGACGAGCGTGCTCGAGGTCACTGAGCTCGTCGTGCGGTTCGACGCCACCGTGGTGCTCGACGGGCACTCGCTCTCGGTCGCCGACGGTGAGATCGTCGCTCTGCTCGGGGCCTCGGGCAGCGGCAAGAGCACCCTGTTGCGCGCCATCGCCGGGCTCGTGCCCGTCACGGCGGGCTCGGTCGCGATCGACGGTGCGTCGGTCACCGACGTGCCGACCCATCGACGAGCGGTCGGGATGGTGTTCCAGGACGACCAGTTGTTCCCGCACCTGTCGGTCGGCGACAACGTCGGCTTCGGGTTGAAGATGGCGGGCGTCGCCGCCGACGAGCGTCGGCGGCGCGTGGCCGACCTGCTCGACACGGTCGGTCTCGCCGGCTTCGCCGACCGGGACGTGGCCAACCTGTCCGGCGGCGAGGCGAAGCGGGTCGCGCTGGCGCGGTCGCTCGCCCCCGAGCCCCGGGTCCTCCTCCTCGACGAGCCGCTGACCGGGCTCGACCGGGAGCTGCACGATCGGTTGGTGGTCGAGGTCGCTGCGATCCTGCGGGGCGTCGGGACGACGGCGGTCTGGGTGACGCACGACGCCGACGAGGCAGCCGCCGTCGCCGATCGAGTCGTGCGGCTCGACGATCTCCACCCCGACTGAGCCCATCGGACGTGCGAGACTGGCGGCGTGCCCGACACGGTCGACGACTATCTGGCGGGGCTCGACGACGACCGACGGGCAGCGCTGCAGGATCTGCGAGCGACGCTGCGTGATCTGCTGCCCGGCGCAGACGAGGGGTTGTCGTACGGCGTGCCGGTGTTCCGGATCGACGGCCGGCCCGTCGCCGGGTACTCGGCGGCTGCACGCCATCTGTCGTACCTGCCGCACAGCGGCGAGATCACGACGGCGCTCGCCGACGAGCTGGCCGGCTTCGCCACCAGCAAGGGCGCCGTGAAGTTCACGGTCGACGAGCCGCTCCCGCGTGCGCTCGTCGAACGGCTCGTGCAGGCCCGCCTCGACGAGCTCCGGCCAGGCTGACGAACGGTTGACGACCGGTTGACGACCGGCGACGCGGTCGGTAGTTTCCGTGGTGGTTATATAACCACCACGGAAAGTACGCCATGCCGACCGCACAGGAACTGCTCGACGAGACCTTCACCGCACTCGCCAACCCGACCCGGCGAGCGATCCTCGCCCGTCTCGCACACGGGGAGGCGAGCGTCAACGAGCTCGCCGAGCCCTTCGACATGACACTCCCGGCGATCTCGAAGCACCTCGGCGTGCTCGAACGCGCCGGCCTGATCGAACGCGGCCGCCGCGCCCAGTTCCGGCCGTGCCGGCTCCGCGCCGAACGGCTGGCCGCAGCCTCCGCCTGGATCGACCAGTACCGCCCGATCTGGGAGGGCCGGCTCGACCAGCTCGACGACTACCTGACCCAGCTCCAACACCCCGAAAGCGACACCACCTCATGAACACTGCCGCCTCGATCGCGCTCACGCGCACCCTCACCGCCCCGCCCGAGCTCGTCTGGTCGATGTTCGTCGACGCCGAGCACTTCGCGGCGTGGTACGGCCCGACCGGGGCCCGCATCCCGACCGCCGAGATGGACGTGCGCGTGGGCGGGCGCCGGTTCATCGCGATGGAGATGGACACGCCGAACGGCCCGATGACGATGTGGTTCACCGGCGAGTTCCGCGTCGTCGAACCGCCGCACCGGCTCGTCTACACCGAGGCGCTCGCCGACGCGAGCGGACGACCGCTCACCGCCGAGGAAGCCGGCATCCCGGCGGGCCACCCGACGCTCACCGAGGTGACCGTCGAGCTGACCGCGGTCGACGGCGGCACCCGGCTGCAGCTCACCCACGCCGGCGTCCCGGCGGGATCACCCGGCGAGATGGGGTGGAACATGGCGCTCGACGAGCTGGCCGAGCGACTCGCCGCCTGACGGACGCGCATCAGCCGAGGCGGGCGGCCGCCTGCCGTATGACGACGCCGACCACGAGCACGATCACCCCGCCGATCACCACGTCGGCGGGCAGCGCGAACGCAAGGACCAGGCACCCGACGAGCCCGGTCACCGCGACCGGTCGGGGCCAGCGACGCTCCTCGGCGGACAGGGTGAGCGCCGCCGCGTTGGTGATCGCGTAGTAGGTCAGGACGGCGAGCCCCGAGACCCCGATCGCGCGTTCGAGATCGAGGACGACGACGAGCGCCACCACCACCGTCGCCACCGTCAGCTCGGCGCGGATCGGCAACGACCGACGGGCGTCGATCACGGCGAGCGCGGACGGGAGTTCGCGCCGACGTGCCATGGCGAGGCTCGTCCGCGAGATCCCGGGGATCAGGTTCAGGAGGACACCGAGCGCGGCGATCCCCGCGCCGATCCGCACGACGGGGGCGAGACCGCCGAGCGCGCCCGCGTCGGCGACCAGCCGCAGCGGTGCGTCGGTCGCGGCCAGCTCGGCCGCCGGGACGACCGCGAGCGCGGTGATCGCCACCACGGCGTACACCACCAGCACGCCTCCGAGCGCGAGTGGGATCGCTCGTGGGATGGTGCGGGCAGGGTCGCGGACCTCCTCGCCGAGCGTCGCGATCCGGGCATACCCCGCAAAGGCGAAGAACAGGTACGCGGCGGCGCGGAGCTGGTCGGCGACCGAGCCGCCGAGCGGCGTGAGCCGACCGACGTCTGCGGCGTCGCCCGCCCATCCCGACACCACGACGACGGTCAACGCAACCATCGACACGGCGAGCAGCACCTTCGTGACCGCGACGGTCCGGCTGAGCCCGCCGAGGTTGACGCCGGTGATGCCGATCACTGCGACGACGGCGATCGCACGGGCGCGCTCCGGCCAGAGATAGGCGCCGACGGTCAAGGCCATCGCCGCGCACGATGCCGTCTTGCCGACGACGAACCCCCACCCGGCCAGGTGTCCCCAGAACGGGCCCAGTCGACGGCGGCCGTAGACGTACGTGCCGCCCGACTCCGGGTGCACGGCCGCGAGCTGCGCGGACGACGTCGCGTTGCAGAACGCCACGACACCGGCCACGCCGAGGCCGATCAACAGCCCGGTGCCAGCGGCAGCCGCCGCCGGCGCCCATGCTGCGAACACGCCCGCACCGATCATCGAGCCGGCGCCGATGACGACGGCGTCGGACACGCCGAGGGTTCGCTGCAACTGGCGGTCGGCGGTGTCCACGCACCGCAACGTAACGACCCGAGGTTGACGCTCGGTGAACGGACGATGGCGGCGCCAGACTGTGCAGATGCCGGACCCGATCGTCGAGCTGTGCCCGGCCGACACCCATCCGCTGCGGCGCGCCGTGCTGCGCACCGGAACGGCGAGCGACGTCGTCGTGTTCGATGGCGACGATGAGTCGGCGACCTTCCACCTGGGCGCCGAGCGGAACGGGGAGATCGTTGCCGTGTCGTCGTGGATGCGACGCCGGTTCGGCGCCCACGATGCGGCGTACCAGCTGCGTGGGATGGCGACGGCGCCGACCGTCCGGGGAACGGGCGTCGGCACCGCCCTGCTCCTCGCCGGTCTCGCCGAGTGCCGAGCCCGCGGTGCCGAGGTCGTGTGGGCGCGGGCGCGCGTGACGGCGCTCGAGTTCTACACGAGCCACGGCTTCGAGGTCGTCGGCGACGAGTTCGTCGACGACACCACCGGGCTCCCGCACGTCGTCATCCACCGACCGGTCATCGGCACACCTCAGTAGATCGCCGCAGGCGCGAGACCGTCGACCTCGATCCGCCCCAGCAGCCAGGCGAGCCGGGTCGCCGGCGGCAGGGCGAGCGCGGCGGCGGGCATCGGGGTCAGCCCCATCGGCTTGTTCGCACGCCAGAGCATCTCCATCAGGCGCAGCTCGACGCGCAGGTAGCGGCGCGGGAGGTCGGCGAACTCGAAGCCGAGCCCGAGATCGATGCGATGCACCAGCACCTCGCGCAGGCGGAGGAACGGCACCATTGAGGTCGGTCGTGACCCGGTGATCGTCTCGACCGTTCCGGTCCAGCCGGTGTGGTGCGAGACGGCGGCGTCGACCGCAGCGGCGGTGTGCTCGACGTCGTCCACCAGGGCGTCCCACGGGCGATCGGCGCCGGCGGCGATATCGGCGTTGCGGCCCTCGCGCCCGAGCGGGTACTGGGGGTGTCCGGCGAGCATCGACAGCACGCTGTCGGCGTTGCGCGCGATGTGGGTGAGGACGTGGCCGATCGTCCAGTCCGGCAGACGCGAGGGCGTGGTGGGGTCGACCGGGTCGAGCGCGCGCAGGTGTTCGATCAGGGTCGCGTGCGCCACGACCACGTCGGCGATGTCGGCGGCGAGCACCTCGGCGTCGACGGAACTCGAATCGTGCGGCACGTGTTCAACGTAGCCCTGACGTGGCAGGCTGGACGCATGGTCGAACGACGGGAGACGCAATGCAGTTGGGGATGATCGGGCTCGGCCGGATGGGCGCCAACATGGTGCGCCGGCTCATGGCCGACGGGCACGAGTGCGTGGTCCACGACGTGAGCCGCGGGCCCATCGACGAGCTCGCGGGTGAGGGCGCCACGCCCGCCCACTCGCTCGAGGAACTGGTCGCCGCGCTCGAACCGCCTCGACACGTGTGGGTGATGATCCCGGCCGCCTACGTCGACGGCACGGTCGAGCGCCTCGCCCCGCTGCTCGACGAGGGCGACGCGATCATCGACGGCGGCAACTCGTGGTACCGCCACGACGTCGACACGTCGGCCGAGCTCGCCGAGCAGGGCATCCACTACCTCGATTGCGGCACGAGTGGGGGCGTGCACGGGCTCGAGCGGGGCTACTGCCTGATGATCGGCGGCGACGACGAGGTGGTCGAGCGGATGACGCCGATCTTCACCTCGCTGGCACCGGGCGTCGACGCCGCCGAACGCACGCCGGGCGGGGCCGACGAGCCGACGGCGGCCGAACAGGGCTGGCTGCACTGTGGGCCGTCCGGGGCCGGGCACTTCGTGAAGATGGTGCACAACGGCATCGAGTACGGATTGATGCAGGCCTATGCCGAAGGGCTGAACGTGCTGGCGAAGGCGAACATCGGGGCCATCGACCACGAGGTGGACGCCGAGACCGCACCACTCGCGGACGCGAAGTACTACCAGTACGACCTCGACCTCGCCCAGGTGACCGAGGTCTGGCGACGTGGGTCGGTCATCACCAGCTGGCTCCTCGACCTGACGGCCGAGGCGCTGCTCGACGACCCGCACCTCGATGCGTACGAGGGTCACGTCAGCGACTCGGGCGAGGGCCGCTGGACGGTGCACGCCGCGATCGACGAGGGCGTGCCGGCGCCGGTGCTGTCGGCGGCGCTGTACAGCCGGTTCGAGTCCCGGGGTCGGGGCGACGTGGCGAACAAGGTGCTGTCGGCGATGCGGGCCGGGTTCGGCGGCCACCACGAGAAGCGGGGCTCGACGCGATGACGCTCCCCCACAGTGACCAGCCGGCGGCCGACGCGCTCGTGCTGTTCGGTGCCACCGGTGATCTCGCGAAGCGCAAGCTCTTCCCGGCGTTGTACCAGCTCGAACGCACCGGGCTCCTGAAGGTGCCCGTCATCGGCGTCGCCCGATCCGACTGGACCGACCAGGCGTTCTGCGAGCACGCCGAGGAGGCGATCGTCGCCGCGGACGCGCATGCCGATGCTGCGGTGATCGGGCCGCTCAAGCAGCGACTCGATCTGATCCAAGGCGACTACTCGCACCAGTCGACGTGGGAGGAGCTCCGCGACACCCTCGACCGACACGGGTCGAAGCACGCCGTCTACTACATGGCGATCCCGCCGTCGATGTTCCCGGTCGTCGCCCAGCAGCTCGCGTCGGTCGGGTTGAACCAGCGGGGCCGGATCGTCGTCGAGAAGCCGTTCGGTCGCGACCTGCCGTCCGCCCAGGAGCTCAACCAGACGCTCGCGAAGGTGTTCCCCGAGGAACGGATCTTCCGCATCGACCACTACCTCGGCAAGGAGTCGGTCGAGGACCTCTTGGTCTTCCGGTTCTCGAACGCGCTGCTCGAGCCGGTGTGGAACCGGCGCTACGTCCGCAGCGTGCAGGTCACGATGTCGGAGACGATCGGCGTCGAGGGCCGCGGCTCGTTCTACGACGGGGTCGGTGCCATCCGCGACGTGCTACAGAACCACCTGCTGCAGGTGGTCGCGCTGCTGGCGATGGAACCGCCGGCGGGTGCCGACAGCCAGTACCTGCAGGACGAGAAGGCGAAGGTGTTCGCCGCGATGCGTCCGATCGAGCCGGACGACCTCGTGCGTGGTCAGTACGTCGGCTATCGCGACGAACACGGCGTCGACCCGAACTCCGACGTCGAGACGTTCGCCGCCTGCCGGCTCGAGATCGACTCGTGGCGCTGGGCCGGCGTGCCGTGGTACGTCCGGGTCGGCAAGGGGCTCGCCGAGTCGGCGACCGAGGCCGTCGTCGAGTTCCAGCGACCGCCACGGCTGCTGTTCGACGAGGCGGGTGGGCCACCGCCCGGCCGCAACCTGGTGCGGTTCCGGTTGGGCAAGCAGGACGGGGTGACCTTCGCGCTGCAGGCCAAGACACCGGGCCCGCACCTCGACAGCCAGGAGGTCGACATCTCGGTCGACTTCGCCGCTGCGCTGGGTGAGCGCTCGGCCGCCTACGAACGGCTGCTGGGCGACGCACTCGCGGGTTCGCCGCGGCGGTTCGCGCGGCAGGACATCGTCGAGCACACGTGGTCGGTCATCCAGCCGATCCTCGACACGCCCGGACCGGTCCACCCCTACTTCCGCGGGTCGTGGGGCCCGTCCGAGGCCGAGCGGATCCTCGAGAACGAGGACACCTGGTACGAACCGAGCAGCTGAGTCGGCGGGACATCCCTCGTCGATCTCGGAACCATCACGACGGTTCGAGCGTCAGAGTCGGTATGAGATCGGCGAACGCCCGGCCGGTGGTCGCGCTCGCGACCGTGGTGCTGCTGTCCTCGTCGGGGTGCGGCGACCAGAACGCGGCCGACGAGGTTCCGGTCTCGAGCTCGACGCCAGTGTCGATGGCGGCACCGCTCGACTCCCGACCGCTCGACCTGACCGGGGTGCCGGAGGCGAGCGTGCCGATGGTGATCGCGGAGCGTCTCGCGAACGTCTCCGCCGCGGTCGGCGCCGACGTCGGACGTGATGTGTTCGCCGGTGGACGCTTCGACGACGCGGCGACGGCCGACGTGACCCTGACCCTGTTCGGGACCGACGCCGGCGTCATCGATCGGTCGCTCGACCGCCACGCCGGTGATGTGCGCGACCGCGTCAGTGTCGTCGAGACGCAGTACGCCGCGATCGAGATCGAACGGTTCGCTGCGGAGGCGCAACGGCGGCTCGACGCGGCGGGCATCGAGGGATCGGCGGGCGTGCGGTGGGGGCTCGACGCCGTCGACCTCACGCTGTACCACGCGGACGGTCAAGCGGACCCGGTGCTCGAGGCCCGCGCCGACGACGCGATCGGTGACATCCCGGTCGTCGTGACCTTCTCCCGGCCGCCCACGCCCGCCGGCTGACGCCGACGGATCCGGCGTGGCACTGTCAGGCGGCACACGACGTA
>JAUHYJ010000025.1 GCA_030425785.1 Acidimicrobiia bacterium
CGTCCCCCGGCGGTGAGCGCATCACGGAGGACTTCGACCTGTGAGCGATCGTCACGAGTTCCCGGTCGATGGCATCGTCGACCTCGATGTCGCCCTCGATGCCGGCCGCCTCCACGTGACGGCGACCGCTGCGGTCGATCGCGTCGTCGTGCTGATCGACGGCAGGTCGGAGGATTGGTCCGTCAGTCAGGTCGGCCGATCGATCTCGGTGCGACCGAACCGCAAGTGGCGGTCGACGTCGACCCGCCTCCACGTCGAGGTGCCCCTCGGCAGCCGGGTGACGGCGAAGACGGCGTCGGCCGACATCCGACTGGATGGCCGGTTCGGCGAGGTCGAGGCGAAGACGGCCTCGGGCGATCTGTCGATCGACGCGATCGACTCGTTCGAACTGTCGACCGCCTCCGGCGATCTCGACGCCGTGCAGATCGCGGGTGACGCCCGTATCTCGACGATGTCGGGTGACGCCCGGATCGGCTCGATCGGGGGTCGCGCCCAGATCACGACGGCGGCCGGCGACATCCGCGTCGATCGGCTCGGCGGCGATCTCACCGTCAGCACGACGGCCGGCGATGTCCACGTCGAGCGGTTCGACGGCACCGACGTGACCTTCAAGGCCGTGTCGGGGGATCTCGACATCGGCATCCCGGCCGGCACGCGCGTCCGGCCCGACATCAGCACGATCACCGGATCGACCCGGCGTCCCGGCCCGGCCGAACCATCTCAGGAGCCGCCGTCGCGCGTGGTGTCGCTGGCCTTCAAGAGCGTGAGCGGCGACCTCGTCGTCCGCCGCGTCTGAGCGACCGAGGAATCCGGGTCGATCGTGTAACGATCCGGCGTCTCGTCGCCCTGTCCGTGTGATGGAATCAGTGGCGATGCAGGCCGAGACGGTCGTCGAACGGGTGCGGCTCGTGTACGCGTCCGATCACGCCCGGCTGTGGCGGTCGATCTATGCGTTCAGCGGCTCGCGGGAGGTCGCCGACGAGGCGGTCGCCGAGGCGTTCGCCCAGGCGCTCCGACGTGGCGACGAGCTTCGCGACGTCGCGGCCTGGGTGTGGCGGTCGGCGTTCGCGATCGCCCGCGGCGAGCTGCAACGACGACGATCGACGTCGAACGACGTCGGCGACTCGTCGTTCGAGGACGGCGACCACGGCGAGTTGGCCGCGGTGCTCGCCCGACTCGGCGCGCTCTCGCCGGAGGACCGCGAGCTGCTCGTGCTCTGCCACGTCGGTGGCTGGAAGCCGGGCGAGCTCGCCGCCGTGCTCGACCAGCCGGCCGGCCGCATCCGAGTCCGACTCCATCGCGCCACCGAACGCGCTCGCCGAATCCTGGAGGACGACCGATGAACACGCCGAACGACCCCGATCGGGACCCGCTCGGTCTCGACGCCTTTGACGCCGTCGAGGCACCGGACCAGTGGGACGAGATCCTCTCGCGAGCGGCTTCGCCGACGTCGAACGTCGTCCCGCTGCAACGCTCGGCCACGCCGTGGATCCTCGCTGCCGCGGCCGCAGCGCTCGTCGTGGTCGCCGTGGCCGCGCTCGCCGTTCGCGGCGGCGGTGGCGAGCTGCCCGCCCCGGCCACGGTGCCGGGAGGGACGCTCGCCGCACCCGACACCGTCTCCGGCGCCGACCCCGACGACACGGTGCCGACGACCGACGTGGTCTCGACCACCTTGCCGGCGACCGGCGTGGCGACGACCGCGCCGCCCACGACCGCGGTGCCGTCGTCGACGGTCGCGAGCACCAGCGTCCCCACCACCGAACCGCAGTCGACAGCGTCCGTCGCGTTCGACGCCTGGACACCCGTGTGCGCTGACGTGAGTGGTGCGGGCGCGGTCCCGGCGTCGGCACTCGATCCGCTCGCTGCGCTCGGCGACGCGCCGACGCTCGACATCGGACTGCCGACCTTCGACGGGTTCAACGGCTCGGAGGCGCCGATCGTCGACGTCGCCGAGGTGCCCGGCGGTGTGCTCGTGGTGGCCCGCGCCGACCTGCCGCAGGAGCCGTTCGGTGGGGTCGCCGCCCTCGCCGTCGTCGATCTCGACGGCTCCATCCGCTGGCGTCGTTGCCTCGCCACCGACGGCGTCTTCGGCTACCGCGCACTGGTCGCCGACCGAGCCGCCGAGACGGCCTGGATCCAGGTCGTCGCGCCTCCCGGCCCGGCCGAACTGATCGGCTTCGACCTGGCGACGGGTGCGGCGCTCGACCCGATCGACGTCGGCTCGCGCGCCTTTGGCCGGGTGCAGGGCGAATGGGTGGTCGCCACCGCCGACGGCACGCAGAGCACGATCGAGGACCCTGATCGACTGCTGCTGATCAGGGCGCTGCCGGACCGGTTGTCGGTGCAGGAGCTGCCCTACCCGGCGGCCACCGTCGGCCGACCGGTCTCCAGCACCTACATCGACATCGACGTCGACGCGGACATCGACGGCGGTGGCGTCATGATCAGCGCCGTCGACTTCGACGACGCGCGGTCGATCGCCGCGGTGTGGTCGGAGGAGACCGGTTGGACGACCGATCCGGAGGACATCCGCCGCCTGTCGCCGACCCTCCGGCTGCCGGTCGGCGCCGAAGGACTCGAGTTCCTCGACGCGACCGGCGAGCCGATCTGGACCGTGCCCGACTTCCGTGCACCCTCGCGTGAAGGATTCGTCTCGCTCGTGACCGACGACGTGGTCGTCGCGATCGAGTGCGCGAGCTGGACCGAGGAGAACGGGTGCGCCTGGCTCGACGACGTCACCCCGCCGACCGAGCGCACCGTGGCGTTCGATCGGATGACGGGGGAGGAGTTGTGGTCGGTGGACACCTCGCGCCCGGTGATCGAGCTCGCCGCCGGACGCGCGCTCATGCTCGACGACACCGACGACGACGGAACGCTCGACATCTGGCGGGTCGTCGACCTGCGCACCGCCGAACCCGTCGACGGGACGCCGACCTGGCCGTCCCTCGGCTCCTTCGCCAACGAGTGCTGCGGCGCCGGCGACTACGTGTGGACACGTGTCGACGGGAACGTCTTCGTCGAATCACTCGGTGATCGTCTGCGGATCTGGTTGGCGCCCGAGTCCAGCCGGCCGACCGCGACCGTCGACCTCATGGGGTGAGCACACCCGTCGCCGGGCAACGTGGCCTGGGTAACCTGTCGACCGTGCCTGCAGAGACTCATGTGAACAACGACCCGATCGGGCGCGACGAGATCTTCGACATCGTCCGCGACCGTCTGGCCGACATCCTCGAGATCGATCCGTCGACCATCAGCGAGGGGCAGTCGTTCGTCGACGACCTCGACGCCGACTCGCTCGCCCTGATCGAGCTGGTCGAATCGCTCGAAGAAGAGCTGTCCGACCGCACGGTCGGCTTCCGGATCGAGGACGAGGACCTCGAGGACCTCAAGACCGTGCGTGACGCGGTCGACTACGTCCACGAGCGCGTCGGCGGCTGAGGCGGGCGCGGCTCGGTGGACCTGGCGTCGCTCCAGGACCGGATCGGCCACGAGTTCGCCGACCTCTCGTTGCTGCGTCGCGCCATGTGCCACCGCTCGTGGGTGGCCGAGGCTCCCGGGGTCGAGGTCAGCAACGAGCGGCTCGAGTTCCTCGGTGACGCCGTACTCGGCTGGGTCGTCGCCGACCTCGTGTTCCGCAACTACGCCGATCTCGCCGAGGGTGCGCTGACCGACCTGCGCAAGAGTGTCGTCAACGCCAACGCCCTCGCGGCGGTGGCGAACGATCTCGAGCTCGGCGAGTACCTCCTGCTCGGCCGCGGCGAGGACGCGGCCGGTGGCCGCCGCAAGACGTCGATCCTGTCCGACGCGATGGAGGCGGTGCTCGGGGCGGTCTACCTCGACGGGGGGCGCGACGCAGCGTTCGACGCCGTCGAGCGGTTGTTCGAGCCCCGTCTCGACGCCGCCGTCGACTCGTTGCACCGCCTCGACTACAAGTCGGCCCTCCAGGAACTGCTCGCCCGCGAGGGCCGGCCGGGCCCCGACTACAAGGTCACGTCGACCGGCCCCGACCACGACAAGACGTTCACCGCCAAGGTGCTGGTCGCGAAACAGCTCCTGGGCCGTGGCGAGGGACGCTCGAAGAAGTCGGCTGAGCAGGCCGCGGCCGCGGCGGCGTACGAGTCGCTCGTCGACGAGACGGTCTGAGACGTACCGGACGACATCGTGCCCGAGCTCCCCGAGGTCGAGACCGTCCGTCGCGGTCTGGCGGCGACGGTCGTGGGCCGCCACGTGTCGCGCGTCGAGATCGGGCGGGAGCGCACCGTGCGGCGCACATCGCGCCAGGCCGTGATCGACGGATTGACCGACACGACGATCCTGGCCGCCAACCGGCGCGGCAAGTACCTCCTCCTGCCGCTCGACACGGGCGACGAGGTGATGATCCACCTCCGCATGAGCGGGCAGGTGCTCGTCGTACCTGCGGGGTCGGATCGCCCGGCGCACACCCACGTCGTCGCCCACCTCGACGCCGACGACCGTCACCCGGCGCACGAGCTCTGGTTCGTCGATCCGCGCACGTTCGGTGAAGTCGTCGTGTTCGATCCCGACCACGTCGAGGTCGAGCTGCCCGACATCGCCCGCCTCGGCGTCGACCCGATCGTCGACGACCTGTCGCTGCCGGTGCTGCGGCGGATCCTGCGGGGCCGACGCCGGTTGCTCAAGCCGTTGCTGCTCGATCAGCACCTGATCGCCGGCATCGGCAACATCTACGCCGACGAGATCCTCCACGAGGCGCGGCTTCGCCCCGATCGCATCAGCAACGAGCTGTCGACGACGTCCGAACGTCGGCTGCACGGAGCGATCCACCGCATCCTGCGAGCGGCGATCGACGCCGGCGGTTCGACGCTGGGTGACGCCCAGTACGTCGACGTCGCCGGCGCGGCCGGCTCGTACCAGGAGGGCCATCGCGTCTACGGCCGTGCGGGGCAGCGGTGTCCCACGTGTGGGGTCGGATGGATCCGCCACACCGTGAGCGCGCAGCGCTCGACGCACTACTGCCCGAAGTGCCAGACGTGACCGGCACCGACCGCGGGCATGGCATCGCGCGGCCGGCTTCGCCAGTAGATTCGGGGCCACCGTGTTTCTGAAGAGCCTCACCCTCAAGGGCTTCAAGTCGTTCGCCGACTCGACGGTCATGTCCCTCGAACCGGGGGTCACCGTCGTCGTCGGCCCGAACGGCTCGGGCAAGTCCAACGTCGTCGACGCCATCGCCTGGGTCCTCGGCGCCCAGGCGCCCAAGTCGGTCCGCTCGCAGAAGATGGACGACGTCATCTTCGCCGGCACCGAGAAGCGGCCGGCGCTCGGTCGCGCCGAGGTCAGCCTCACGCTCGACAACTCGGCCGGCACCCTGCCGGTCGAGTTCAACGAGGTCACGCTCACGCGAGTCCTGTTCCGTTCCGGCGAGAGCGAGTACCAGATCAACGGCGCGCCGTGCCGGCTGCTCGACATCCAGGAGCTGCTCTCCGACGCCGGCGTCGGTCGCCAGCAGCACGTCATCGTCAGCCAGGGCCAGATCGACGCCGTGCTCAACGCCCGGCCGGAGGATCGTCGCGGCATCATCGAGGAGGCCGCCGGCGTCCTCAAGTACCGCAAGCGCAAGGAGAAGGCCGAGCGCCGCCTCGATGCCACCGAGGCCAACCTGTTGCGCCTCCAGGACCTGTTGCGCGAGGTGCGCCGCCAGCTGCGCCCGCTCGAGCGTCAGGCCGAGGCCGCCCGCCGTCACGAGGAGCTCGTCGTCGAGCTGACCGCGCTGCGCGTCTATGTGGCGGGTCGCGAGATCGCCGGCTTGCGCACCAAGCTCGAGACGATCGCCACCGACCGCGTCGAGGCCGTGCGACTCGAGCAGGAGCTCAAGACCGAGCTCGCGCGGCTCGACACCGAGATCATGTCGATCGAGGCCGATCTGTCGGCCCGCGGCGAGAGCGACGTCGCCGACCGGCTCATGCAGGTCGACCAGCTCCGCGAGCGCGCACGCGGCCTCGCCGGCATCCTCTCGGAGCGGAAGCGGTCGCTCGAGCGCGACCGCGGCTCGCTCCTCGACGCCGGTGTCGTGGCCAACCTCGAAGCCGATGTCGCGAAGTTCCGCGCCGAGCTCGACGAGGTCGCCGACGCCCTCACTCGGGTCCAGCCCGAGACCGAGGAGCTCGAAGCCGACGAAGACGCCTTCCGCGCCGAACGTGAGCAGGTCGCCCCGACGCTCTTCGACGACCAGGCCAGCGGCGCCAAGGCCGCCAGTGCCGCCGCCGAGGTGCGCGGTGAGCTGCGTTCGGTCCGCAACGGCGTCGAGCGCGCCGAGAGCGACCTGCGCCGCGCGACCCAACGACGTGACCAGCTACAGGCGCGCCTCGGGCAGCTGGAGGACGACACCGAGCGACTCCGCCACGACTGCGCCGGCGCCGAGTCGGTCGAGACGCCGCTGGTCGAGTCGCTGGCGGCCGCCGAGGACGCCCGCATCGCCGCCGAGGCCGAGTTCGACCGTGCCACCACCGCACGTCACGAGGCCAGCGAGCACGCGTCTCGAGCCGGCGCCCGGGTCGAGGCCCTGCAGTTGGCGCTCGACGCCGCCCACGCCCGCGCCGGAGCCGAGCGGCTGGCCGATGTCGACGGCGTGCTCGGCACGCTGCTCGACGTCGTCGAGATCGACACTGGCTGGGAGCCGGCCGTCGAGGCGGCGCTCGGCGATGCGTTGACGGCGGTCGTCGTCGACGGTGCCGACGCGGCCCGACGCGCACTCGACGCCCTGCGGTCGTCCGACACGAGCGGCGCCGTGCTGGCGGCCGGCTCGCGCCACGAATCGATGTCACGTCCGCCGGTCGGCGAGCCGGTCCTGCCCCACGTGCGCAGTGGTCGGCCGGGTGTCGCCGGGCTGCTCGATGCCCTCATCGGCGGCACCGTCCGGGTGGCCGACATCGACGCCGCCGTCACCGCAGCGCTCGACCATCCCGATGCCGTGATCGTGACCGAGTCCGGCGACCGGTTCGCCCCGACCGGCTGGCGCGTCGGTGCTGCGGCGGGCGGCGCCACCGCTGCGGCGCTGTCCGATGCGACCGAACGGGCCGAGCAGGCCGCGGCCGAACTGACCGCAGCGGACGAGGCGCTCGCCGCCGCGCGCGACGCGCAGAGCACCGCACGGGCTCGGGAAGCCGAACTCACCAGAGAGCTCGACCAGAACGACGCTCGGTTCACCGCCGCCTCGGAGGGGCTCGCCCGCGTGCTCGGCCAGCGCCGCGAAGCCCAGACCGAGCTCGAGTCGCTCGAGCGCACGATCGCCGAGCTCGACGAACTCGTCGCCAAGGAGCGTGCACGCGCCGACGAGCTCGCCGCCGTGCTCCCGAACCTCGACGCCGAGGAGCAGGCCGAGGCCGAGGCAGCACGCGCCCGCGGCGAGGCCCGCGCCGAGCTCGAAGCGCGGGCTGCCGTACTGGCGTCGCGTCGACGTGAGCTCGAGGTCCGCAACGCCGGCCTGCTCGAGCGCCGCCAGTTCCTCGAGGGCCGGATCGCCGAGACCGAACGACGGCTCGAGGCCGACCAGGAGGCGCGCGTGCGCGCCGCCGAACGGCGTGAACAGGTCGAGCGCTCGATCGGTGCCATCGACCGGTTGGCCGGCCTGGTCGAGGCGCATCGCCACGTGATCGAGGTCGAGCACGCCGAGCTGTCGGAGCGACGCCGCAAGCAGAGCGAGGAGGTGCGGGCGCTGACGACGGCGCTCGACCACGACCGCCGTGCGCGCAGCGAGGCCGAGCGACGGCTCGAGGAGGTCCGCCACACGACCCACCGCTCCGAGATCGACGAGGCCGAGGCCAAGCTGCGGCTCGAGACCTCGATCGAGACATTGCGCCGCGACCTCGACGTCGAGCCCGCCGTCGCGGAGGCGGCGTCGATGCCCGAGCTCCCGGAGGGTGCCACCGCCGCCGGGCGGGTCCGCGAGCTCGATCGCGAGCTGCGCCTGCTGGGGCCGATCAACCCGCTCGCGCTCGAGGAGTTCAACGAGCTGCAGCAGCGCCACACGTTCCTCGAAGAGCAGCTCAGTGACGTGCGGTCGACCCGCCGCGAGCTCGGCAAGGTGATCGCCTCCATCGACCACGAGATCCAGCAGGTGTTCGCCGGTGCGTTCGCCGACGTCAGCGAGAACTTCACGAACCTCTTCGGCACCCTGTTCCCGGGCGGTTCGGGCAAGTTGAAGCTCACCGCTCCCGACGATCTGCTCAACACCGGCATCGAGGTCGAGGCCAAGCCGAGCGGCAAGAACGTGAAGAAGCTGTCGCTGCTCTCGGGTGGTGAGCGCAGCCTGACGGCGCTCGCGTTCCTGTTCGCCGTGTTCCGGAGCCGACCGTCGCCGTTCTACGTGATGGACGAGGTCGAGGCGGCCCTCGACGACGTCAACCTGCACCGCTTCCTCGGGCTCGTGAGCGAGTTCCGGCGCGATGCACAGCTCGTCATCGTGTCGCACCAGAAGCGCACGATGGAGGCTGGTGACAGCCTGCTCGGCGTGAGCATGCAGCCGGGTGGCAGCTCGAAGGTCGTCACCGAGAAGGCGTCGACCGCGACCGGCCGCACCTGATCGGTCAACGGGTCGGCCATGATGGTCGCATGCCCGGTTCGTACGACGACCTGACCGCCCTCTACGTCAACACCTCGCTGAAGCGCGACGCCTCCGACAGTCACACGGGGCTCCTGCTCCGGGCCTCGGCCGACATCATGGCCAAGCAGGGCGTGGCGATCGACCACCTGTACCTGCTCGAACACCAGGTTCCCCCCGGCGTCTACCCCGACATGACCGAGCACGGCTGGGACCGCGACGACTGGCCCGAGCTGTGGCAGCGCGTGCTCGCCGCCGACATCGTCGTCGTCGGCACGCCGCTCTGGTTGGGCGAGGAGAGCTCGGTGTGTCGGGTGCTGATCGAACGGCTCTACGCCATGTCGGGCGAGCTCAACGATCGCGGTCAGTCGATCTTCTACGGCAAGGTCGGCGGCTGCGTCGTCACCGGCAACGAGGACGGCATCAAGCACGCGGCCATGACGGTGGGGTACGCGCTGAACCACCTGGGTTTCACCATCCCGCCGCAGTCCGACTGCGGCTGGATCGGCGAGGCGGGCCCGGGCCCGTCGTACGGGGACGAGACCGACGACGGCGGGCGCGTCGGGTTCGACAACGAGTTCACCCAGCGCAACACGACGATCATGACCTGGAACCTGATGCATCTCGCCGCGATGCTGAAGCGATCGCCGATCCCGAACGAGGGCAACGACCGCAACGCCTGGAGGGCCGGCGCACGCTTCGACTTCGAGAACCCCGAGTACCGCTCGTGATCGTCCGATGAGCCGCGCCTTCGAGGTGCTCGACGTCAGCCCGACCCGGATGGGTGAGCTGTTGCTGCGACGGCGGCGCGAGGTGGTGCTCGACATCGACGTGTGGGAGGTGAAGCTCGGCGACGAGTTCCTGATGTCGAGCATGTTCACGGCCACCGAAGAAGCGGTCGGGCGGCTCGGGATGGCGGCGACGCCGGGGGACGGGCTGCGGGTCGTGGTCGGAGGGCTGGGGCTCGGTTACACGGCCTGGGCGGCGCTGGAGGACGAGCGCATCTCGTCGATGCACGTCATCGACGCACTCGCACCGGTGATCGACTGGCACGAGCGGGGGTTGGTCCCGCTCGGCGACGTGCTGTCGCGCGACCCGCGGTGCCACCTGGTCCACGGCGACTTCTTCGCGATGGTCGAGGCGGGCATCACGTTCGGTGCCGGGGACGGCTCGGCCGGCCCGTTCGACGCGATCCTCGTCGACATCGATCACACCCCGTCCTGGCACCTCGACGGCAGCCACGCCGGCTTCTACTCCCCGGACGGGCTACGACGCGTCGTCGATCAGCTGGTACCGGGCGGGACGTTCGCGCTGTGGTCCGACGATCCGCCCGATGACGCATTCGAGTCGCTCCTGTCCGCGGTGTTCACCGACGTGAGCGCCGAGATCGTCGAGTTCCCGAACCACTACACCGGTGCCAACAGCGCCTGCACCGTGTACCTGGCCCACCGCTGACCCGAACGCTGCCGTCCAGCCCCGAGGCGCGATGCCGCGAGCCCGGTTCCGCCCCACCGGCGTGCGTCCTGAGCGTTGCGGTTCAGATTGCTGCGTCGGGATCGGATCGCGCGCTGGCAAGGCGCGCCGAAATCTCTCGACGTGTGGGTCGAGAGCGGCGAGGCGCAACGCCGCCAGCGTGCGATCCGGACCGACTCAGGAGGGCTGGTCGGCCCAGCGGAGGTAGGGCTTGACCTCTTCGACGTTGTCGAGCTTCGTCTTCGCGTCCTCGGTGGACAGCGCAGGCGAGACGATGACGCGGTCGCCGGGGCGCCAGTCGACCGGGGTGGCGATCGGGGCGGCGTCGGTGGCCTGGAGGGCGTCGATCACGCGCAGGATCTCGTCGAAGTTGCGGCCCACCGACTTCGGGTAGGTGAGGGTCAGCCGGACCTTGTTCGCCGGGTCGATGACGAACACCGAGCGCACCGTCGAGGTGTCGCCCTCGCCGGGGTGGATCATGTCGTACAGCTCGGCGACCTTGCGATCGGGGTCGGCGATGATGGGGAAGTTGAGGTCGGTGCCGCCGACCTCGCCGATGTCGGGTGCCCACTTGTGGTGGTCCTCGACCGAGTCGACCGAGAGGACGATCGGCTTGACGTTGCGCTTGGCGAACTCGTCGCCGAGCGCCGCGGTCCGGCCGAGCTCGGTCGTGCAGACGGGGGTGAAGTCGGCGGGGTGGCTGTAGAGCACCGCCCACGAATCGGCCTTCCACTGGTGGAAGTCGATCTCGCCGTCGGTCGTCGTGGCGGTGAAGTTCGGGGCCTCGTCGCCGAGTCGGATGGACATGGTTGCCTCCAAGACAGGATGTCGTTGCAAACCCGATCTCTCTGATCGGATTTATCACGTTACCGCCTCGATCGACGAGTGCGCGGGTGCGTCGGGGGCGATCGAAACGTACGGACAAATGGTGGAACCATCGTCGCCCCGACTTCATTCCCGGCCGGGATAGCGTCGATGGGGCTATGGAGATCCAGTGGTTGTTCCTGATCCTCGCGATCGTCGTCACGGTCGTCGGGCTCGGTGTCGTCGTCGCCAATCGCCGCCGCGTCGGAGGCGGGCAGCCGCCCGCGGTGCCACCCGCCCGACCCGCGCCCTCGGCGCCGGAGCGGGACACCGACGTCGCCGTGCTCGAGCCGGACACCGTCGTCGAGGAACCGCCCGTCGTCGAACCCGAGCCGGTCGCGCCGCTGTCGCTGCGCGACCGCCTCGCGAAGGCGCGGTCGACGTTCACCGGTGCCTTCGGCAGCATCCTCGGCCGGAGCGCGATCACCGACGAGACCTGGGACGACCTCGAAGAGGCGCTGCTGCGTGCGGACGTCGGGCTCGGGGTGGCCGACGCGCTCATCGAACCGCTGAAGGAACGCGTCGCCGCCCGCGAGATCACCGAGCCCGCGCAGCTCCTCGACGCGCTCCAGGCCGACATGATCGAGCGGCTCGCCGGTTCCGACCGCACGCTGCAGTTCGACGATTCGTTCGAGCCCGGCAGCCCCAACGTCTGGATGTTCGTCGGCGTCAACGGCGTCGGCAAGACGACCACGATCGGCAAGGTCGCCAACCAACAGACCACGGTCGGTCGTTCGGTGCTGCTCGCAGCGGGTGACACGTTCCGCGCGGCGGCGGCCGAGCAGCTGCAGACCTGGGCCGAGCGCAGCGACGCCGAGTTCGTCCGCGGCGCCGAGGGCGGCGACCCGTCGTCGGTGATCTTCGACGGCGTCGAGCGGGCGTCGGCCAAGCACATCGACCTGGTGCTGGCCGACACGGCGGGCCGCTTGCACACCAAGACGAACCTCATGGACGAGTTGCGCAAGGTCCGTCGCGTCGCGGAGAAGGGCGCCGGCACCGTCACCGAGACGCTGCTCGTGATCGACGCCACGACGGGCCAGAACGGTCTCGCCCAGGCCCGCGAGTTCCGGGAGGCGACCGACGTCACCGGCGTCGTGCTCACCAAGCTCGACGGTTCCGCCAAGGGTGGCATCGTGTTCGCGATCGAGACCGAGCTCGGCATTCCGGTCAAGCTCGTCGGCGTCGGCGAGACGATCGGCGACCTCATCCCGTTCGTGCCCGAGGAGTTCGTCGGCGCCCTCTTCGACTCGGGAACCAACGACTGACCGCCGACGTCCAAGGGGCATGCACGTGAACCTTGCTCGTCTCATCCCCGCCACGGCAGCGCTCGCGCTCGTCCTGGCGGCCTGCGGGTCCGAGTCGCCTGCCGGCGACGAGTTGCCCGACGCCGCGTCGGCGACCACGGTCGCCGACGGCGAACTGCGGGCCCCCACACCGATCCGGGTCACCGGCGGGGGCGCATCCGACCGGGTGGCTGCCGCGTCCGCCGAGGACGCTCCGGCGGCCGACAGCTCGATGATCGCGATGCCGTACGTCACCTATGACTACGTCGTGTCGATCGATCCCGCGACCCTGCCGACCAACTCGACCGGGTACGTGTTCGACGCCGCCACCGAACCGACGGCTGACGACATCATGGCCCTCGCCGCCGCGCTCGGCGTCGAGGGCGAGCCGGTCCGCATCGACGAGGGGTACGGCCTCAACTGGCGTGTCGGCCCCGACGACGGCACCGCCCCGTCGATCTGGCTGTACGACGACGCCCTGCTGTCGTGGAACTACAACATCGGCTGGGACGACACCGTCAGCCGCGGGTGCGTCGAGCCGGCGGTCGACCCCGCCGTGACGATCGCCGAGCCCACCGACGCCGAGTCGGCCGACGCCGGGTCGACCGCCGCCGAGGAGACGGCGAGTGGCGACGAACCCGTCGACCCGATCGAACCCGTCGAGTGCGAGGCGCCCGAACCGCCGGCGAACGTGCCGACCGAGTCCCGGGCCGTCGAGCAGGCGAACGCCTACCTCGCTGCGCTGGGCGTCGACGTCGCCGGATTGCAGTACGACAACTACGTCGACGAGTGGGCCGTGAACGTCAACGCGAGCGAGCGGATCGATGGCGTCGTGACCCGGTCGTGGGGCTTCACCTTCGGCGCCGAGGGCGCCCTCCAGTACGCGTGGGGCAGCCAGGCCGTGCCGCAGCCCGTCGGCCCGTACCCGCTGATCGACCTCGACACCGCCATCGCCCGGCTCGAGTCGGGCCAGTACGGCTTCGGGGCGTTCGGCCCGGGTATCGCCGTCGACGCCCCGGCCATCGAGCCGGGCATCGCCGTCGCCGAAGAGCCGCCGGTCGACGTCCCCGAGGGCGACGTCGACGGCACCGTCGTGCCGCCCGAGCCCGAGGTCGTCACCGTCGAGCTCGTCTCCGTCGAAGCCGACCTGTGGTGGGCGTGGGACGAGGACACCTCGTCCTGGCTGCTGCCCGGCTACCGCTTCGTCTCGGCCGACGGCGGCTGGTTCACCGTCCCCGCGGTCACCGACGAGTTCCTGATCGAGGTGCCGGTCGACGAGGTGATCGACCCCGTCCCGCTCCCGACCGAGACGGTCCCGCCCGAGTCGCTCCCGGTCGAGCCGCCCGTCACCACGGTGCCGGTCGACACGCTCGCGCCGCTCGTCGGTTCGACACTCGACGAGTTCACCGCCGCCGCCGAGACGGCCGGCTACACGGTCCGCGTCGGCGAGATCGACGGCGAGCCACAGGCCATGACGATGGATCTGCGCCTCGATCGCATCAACGTGGCGATCGTGACGGTCGACGGTGCCGAGATCGTGACCCGCGCCGCGCTCGACGACGGCACGCTCGTCGGCGAGGTGCCCGTGGAGCCCGCCGTCGTCGAGCCCGACGTCGTCGAGCCCGACGTCGTCGAGCCCGATGTCGCAGCGATCGAAGCGGAGCTGCGGGCGAGCTTCGAGGGCGTGCTCCCGATGACGCTGGAGGAGTTCGCCGACCGGGCCAAGGCGCTCGGCTTCGAGACTCGGGTCTCGGTCCAGGACGGCGAGGAGCTCGAGGTCACCGCCGACGAGCGGTTCGACCGGGTCAACGTCGAACTGGCAGATGGGCAGGTCGTC
>JAUHYJ010000609.1 GCA_030425785.1 Acidimicrobiia bacterium
GCCGGGGCGACGCCGCAGGACCGAGATGATGATGCCGAGGCCGACCACGACCTCGGCGGCCGCGACGACCATCACGAAGAACACGGCGGTCTGCCCGTCGATGTTCCCGAAGCGTGTGGCGAGTGCGACGAAGGTGAGGTTCACGGCGTTGAGCATCAGCTCGATGCACATGAACATCACGAGCGGGTTGCGGCGGACCATGAGTCCGACCGAACCGATGGCGAACACGAGCGCGGCCAGGATCAGGTACCACGTCGTGGTGGGCTCGACGGCGGCGAGCAGCATCAGGACTCACCGCCCTTCTTCTCCTTGCGGGTGAGCATGACCGTGCCGGCGACGGCGACGATCAGCAGCACCGACGTGAACTCGAAGGCGAAGACGTGGTCGCTGAAGAGGTTCCGGGCGAGTTCACGGATGTTCTCGTCGCCCGGTGCGTCGGGGTCGGCCACGGGGCCGAGCCGATCGCGTCCACGCACCACGGCGGCGATCACGAGCGCGGCGATGCCGACACCGAGCACGGCCGCGAGCGGCCGTTGCACCGGGAACGGCTCGATCGACAGGTCCTCGGCCTTGTCGACGCCGAGCAGCATGATGACGAACAGGAACAGCACCAGGATCGCGCCGGCGTAGACGATGATCTGCACCGCGGCGAGGAAGTGCGCCTCGAGCGCGACGAAGTGGACGGCGATGCCGAACAGCGTGAGCACGAGCGAGAGCGCGGCATGCACGGGGTTCGCCCGCACGATGACGCCGACCGCACCGGCGATCACCATGATCGATGCGAGCACGAAGACGACCAGTTGCATCAGCGCTCGCCCCCGCCGACCGTGCGACACGTGCATGACCCCCGATGGCAGGTCGTTGGGTGACCGATCATGCGTCGGCCTCGGGTTGTGGGGGTTCGGCGGCGCGTTCGCCGTGGCCGAGCTCGTTGCTCCAGCCGACGACGCCGCGGAACGTGGCGTCGCCCGACGACGACGTGGCGCGCATCCAGCCGGACGTGAACGCGTCCTCGCCGTCGCGCCAGTCCTCCCAGGGCAGGCGCTTGGGCGCACCGGCATCGTCGACGAGCAGCTCGTTCTTGGTGTAGATCGCGTCCTGGCGGTTGGTGAAGCTGAACTCGAACAGCTTGGTCTCGGTGATCGCCTCGGTCGGGCACGCCTCGACGCACAGGTCGCAGTGGATGCACCGCAGGTAGTTGATCTCGTAGACGAACCCGTAGCGCTCACCGGGCGAGGTCGGGCTCAGCGGATCGTTGTCGGCGCCGCGCACGTAGATGCACTTGGCCGGGCACACACCCGCGCACAGCTCGCAGCCGATGCACTTCTCCATCCCGTCCTCGTACCGGTTCAGCACGTGGCGGCCGTGCAACCGCTCCGGCTTGGGGATCTTCTCGTCACCGGCCGTGTCGGGGTCGGTCGCGGTGCCGCGCTTCTTCGCGGTGCGGCCGCCGGAGTACTCGGTCGTGACCTGCTTGCCGCCGAACAGGCGGTGCTGGCGGATCGTGACGGCGAATCCGTCGAGGTAGCCCATCAGATGTCTCCCTCGGTCAGTGTGCGGAGCGCAGCGGTCATCAGTACGCAGCTCCTTCGGTCTCGCGGTTCCGCTTGGCGACGCCGAGCGCCAGCGCGAACAGGCCGTACGCCAGTGCGAAGATCGCCAGGCTCACCGCGATCGTGATCGCGAGCGGCTCCCAGCCGTCCCAGCGGTCGCGCACCATCTGGAGCGCGGCGAGGACGAGGAACCAGCCGAGCGCCAGCGGGATCAGCAGCTTCCAGCCGAAGTCCATCAGCTGGTCGTAGCGCAGACGGGGCAGCGTGGCGCGGAACCACACGTAGGCGTACAGGAAGGCGAACACCTTCAGTACGAACCACAGCGTGCCGCCGACCGGCCCGGCCCAGCCGAAGATGTCGACGTCGCCGATGTGCAACGGCTGCGGGCCACCGAGGAACAGGGTGACCATGATGCCGCTCATCGTGATGACGTTCATGAACTCGGCCAGGAAGAACAGGGCGAACCGGATCGACGAGTACTCGGTGTTGAAGCCGCCGACGAGCTCCTGCTCGGCCTCGACGAGGTCGAACGGGGGCCGGTTGAGCTCGGCGGTCATGGCGATGAGGAAGATGACGAACGGGATGAAGCCGGTGGCGACGAGGTTCCAGTCGAGCAGCCGGTCCTGGCCCTGCACGATGCCCGACGTCGACAGGGTGCCCGACATGACGAGCACGGCGGCGAGGCTGAGCCCGAGCGCCGCCTCGTACGAGATCATCTGTGCCGAGGCACGCACCGAGCCGAGCAGCGGGTACTTCGAGCCCGACGCCCAACCGGCGAGCATGATGCCGTAGACGCCGATGCCGCTGAGCGCGAGCACGATGAGGATGCCCATCGGCGGGTCGGCGAGCTGGACCCGGGTCGTGTAGCCGAGGATGGTGACCGTGCCGTCCTTGCCGTCGGTGAAGTCGCCGCCGAGCGGGATCACCGACCACAGCAGGAATGCCGGCACGAACGCGAGGAACGGCGACAGGCGGAACACCCACTTGTCGGCCTTCTCCGGCAGGAGGTCTTCCTTGAAGAAGAGCTTGGTGCCGTCGGCGAGCGTCTGCAGCAGCCCGAACGGACCGGCCTTGTTCGGACCGACACGGTTCTGCATGCCCGACACGATCTTGCGCTCGAACCAGACCATGAACATCGTCGCCACCAGGCCGACGACGAAGATGAACACCACCTTGGCGATG
>JAUHYJ010000610.1 GCA_030425785.1 Acidimicrobiia bacterium
GCCGGTCGGGGTCGACGGTGATCGGTTGGGCATCGAGCGATTCGAGCAGGTCGAGGTAGGCGGCGCGCGGGTCGCCGTCGTGCCCGAAGGCGCACGCCTCGTCGGCGGCACATCGCTCGAAGAAGGTGGCGAGCGCAGCCTCGAACCCGCGTTGTTGCTGTTCGACCGCCACGACGCTGTCGGAGGCCGGGTCGGTGCCGCCGTCGAGGACGGCCGCGCGCACCGAGGCCGGGAACAGGGTCGCCCACGTGGCGCCGAGCTCGCTCCCGTAGCTGAACCCGAAGTAGGAGATCGTCTCCTCGTCGAGGGCGCGTCGGATCGAGTCGATGTCGCGCGCCGAGTTGTTGGTGCCGACCTGGTCGGTGATGTCGCCGTTTCGCTCGAGGCAGGCATCGGCGAACGCGCGCGCGAGCTCGACCACCTCGGCCCGTTGAGCGTCGTCGGACGGGGTCGAGTCGACCGCTGTGAAGTACGGGTCGTAGTCGTCGATGCAGTCGATCGTCGGCGTCGATGCGCCCGTGCCGCGCGGATCCCAGGCCACGATGTCGAAGCGTTGGAGGAGCTCGGGGTCGTACACCTCAGGGGCGTACATCGCGAAGTCGACACCGGCGCGGCCGGGTCCGCCCGGGTTCACCAGGATCGAGCCGATCCTGGCATCGGGGTCGAGCGCGCGATGACGTGCGAGCGAGAGCACGAACCGCTCACCGTCCGGGTCGTCGTAGTCCGCGGGCACCTCGAGGGTGGCGACGTCGACATCGTCGTTGAACTCGGTCCACTCGATCTCCGACGGAACGAACGCGTCGGGCTCGGTCACCTCGGGCTCCGCAGTCGTGCCCACGGTTGCGGCCGGCGACGTGTCGTCGACGTCGGCGACGTCATCGTCGGCCGTCGCCACGGTCGCCGTGCTCGACTCCGCGTCGGCCGCCCGCGAGTCCGGCGCGGCGTCGTCGTTCGACGCCCTGCCGCTGCAGCCCCCGACGACGCACGCGCCCACGATCACCACCGTGGCGGCTCGAAGTCGTCGTGGCCCGGACATCGGCGGCAAGCGTACGACCGTCATCGCCGATCGTGCGGTCGCCGATCGTGCGGCCGGGACGTCAGTTCGCGACCGGGGCACCGTGTCGTCGTCGGTCGTGCCGGCGCGCCATGGGGTGTCCGCCCGTAGCCTGCACCGCATGCGAATGGGTCCGCACCACATGATGCCGCGCGACAGCGACGCGGTGAAGGACGCCCACCTCGCCCGCGACACCCTCCGGCGCGTCTGGCGGTTCGCCCGACCGTACCGGGCCACCATCGCCGGGTTCCTGGCCGCCATCCTCGCCGCCGCCCTGCTGGCCCTGGTCCCGCCGCTCGTGGTGAAGCAGATCCTCGACGTGGCGATCCCCGACAGCGACCGCGGCGCGATCTGGACGCTCGCCGGGCTCGCCGTCGCCGCCGCGATGGCCGATGCGGTTCTCCAGATCGTTCAGCGCTGGTGCAGCGCCCGGGTTGGAGAGGGCCTGATCTCCGACCTCCGCTCGGCGCTGTTCGCCAAGGTGCAACGACTCCCGCTGGCGTTCTTCACCCGCACGCCCACCGGCACGATCACGAGCCGTCTGAACAACGACGTCGTCGGTGCCCAGAGCGCCGTCACGAGCACGCTGGGCAGCGTCGTCAGCAACGTCATCGTCCTGATCACCACCCTCATCGCCATGCTGGCGCTCGAGTGGCGGCTGACGTTGCTCGCGCTGGGGGTCATGCCGGTGTTCGTCATCCCGGCCCGCCGGGTCGGAAGGCGTCTGCAGGACATCTCGCGTGACCAGATGCAGCACAACGCGGCGATGAACACCCAGATGACCGAGCGCTTCAACGTGGCGGGCGCCGCCCTCGTCAAGCTCTTCGGCTCACTCGACCGCGAGCAGACGCAGTTCGACCGGCGCGCTCACGCGGTTCGTGACGCCGGGGTTCGCGCCGCGATGCTCGGTCGGGTCTTCTTCGTCGCCCTCGGCCTCGTTGCTGCGCTCGGCACCGCCGCGATCTACGGGGTCGGCGCCCAGATGGTGGTCAGCGGCGACATCTCGGCCGGCACCCTCGTCGCCCTGGCCGCACTGGTCACGCGCGTATATCAACCGTTGACCGGGCTCACCAACGCTCGTGTCGACCTGATGACGTCGATGGTCTCGTTCGAGCGCGTGTTCGAGGTGCTCGATGCCCCCGAGCCGATCGCGGATCGACCCGGCGCCGTCGATCTGGTCGCGCCGCGCGGCGCGGTCGAGTTCCGAGACGTCACGTTTCGCTACCCGGCGGCTGCCGAGTCGGCCATCGCGTCGATGGAGACCCAGGCGATCCCGGGCGCCGACCCCGACCGCGACATCCTTCGCGGGCTGAACCTGTCGGTCGCGCCGGGTGAGACGGTGGCGCTCGTCGGTGCGTCGGGTGCCGGCAAGAGCACGCTGGTGTCGCTCGTGCCGCGCCTCTACGACGTCACGACGGGAAGCGTGTTGGTCGACGGGATCGACGTCCGCGACCTGACGTTGTCGTCGTTGCGCGGCGCGATCGGGGTCGTGGCGCAGGACCCGCATCTGTTCCACGAGTCGATCGGTGACAATCTGCGCTACGCGCGACCGGACGCGACGGACGACGAGCTGGTCGAGGCGTGTCGTGCCGCGCGCATCCATGAGACGATCGCCGCCCTGCCCGACGGCTACGACACGGTGGTCGGCGAACGCGGCTACCGGCTGAGCGGTGGTGAGA
>JAUHYJ010000611.1 GCA_030425785.1 Acidimicrobiia bacterium
GTTCCCGCCCGGGCGCGCGGCGCGGGTGCGGCTCGCGGGTACGGTGAACCGGCCCGGACGGCGCGCGCTCGAGGCGCAGGTCGAGATCGAAGGCCGCGCGCTCTCGGCCGAGCGGGTGGAGGCGCGCTTCACGCGGCTCGCCCTGCGGGAGCTCGGCCGGCTTGACCTCGTAGCGGTGCCCGACCTGCTCGGTCGTCTCGCCGAAGGCGAACCCGGCCTTGAACGCGGCGGTGTTGGCCGCCGCGACCAGTTCGTTCTTCCCGAACTTCTGGTCGATCCACTCGAGCGTCGGTTCGGTCGGCCGGGTGTACATGAACGACACCAGGCCGAGCGCGAAGAAGTTCTTCGACCGTTCGGCGTCGCGCGGCTTGACGCCGAGCGGCTCGCACGCCTCCTTGGTCATCGAGGTCATCGGGACCTTGATGAGCCGGTAGCCGGCGAGGCTCCCGTCCTCGAGCGGGTTGGCCTCGTAGTCGACCTTCTCGAGGTTGCGCTCGTCGAAGGCGTCCTCGTTGACGATCAGGGTGCCGCCGGTCTCGAGCCGGTGCAGGTCGGCCTTGAGCGCGGCCGGGTTCATCGCGACGAGCACGTTCGGCTCGTCGCCCGGTGTGGTGATGTCGTGGTCGGAGATGTGGACCTGGAAGCTCGACACCCCGTTGATCGTGCCCGCCGGGGCACGGATCTCTGCCGGGAAGTCGGGCAGTGTCGACAGATCGTTGCCGAACGATGCGCTCACGGAGGTGAAGCGGTCGCCGGTGAGCTGCATCCCGTCGCCGGAGTCGCCGGCGAATCGAACCACGAGTCGGTCGAGGACGGTGCCATCGGCGTCGTCCGACCGGTCCAACGTGTCGGTCATATGTCATTCCCCCTCGCCCGGCGGCGTTGCCGGGTGGTCTGCTGCATCACGTTTCACCCTACTGGTACATCGGCCGGGGACCCAGTTCATCTTGAGCCCCAGCGGAACACCGCGGCGACGTGTCCGCGCGTCGCGCCGGGCACCTGGTGGGCACGTGGGGTCAGCTCTTCGCCTCGGACCAGCGCCGGATCACGCTCACGTCGGCGACGAACCGGACGTCGCGCGCCGGCGACCATCGGTACGCCGCTTCGTCCAAGGCGTCCCCGAGCAGCTCACGGGCCTCCTCCGCCCGCTCGGTCGGGGCGTGCACCAGCAGTTCGTCGTGGAGGCACAGCACGATCCGCGCATCGATCTCGCGGCCGTGGGCGCGGACCAGGATCGCCCAGACCTTGAAGAACTCGGCCGCCGCGCCCTGGATGAGCGCGTTCCGGGCGAACCGGCCGCGGGCGGCGGCCACTCGACGGGCGCGATCGATGTCGCCGCGTCCGTCGTCGTCGACGGTGTCGTCGACCCACATCCGCACGCGCCGCCCGCCGATCGTGAACACGTCGGCGCCGCGCCGCCCCGCCTCAGCGGCCCGCTCGAGCACACCCATCGCGACGGGGTATTCGCGCTCGAGGCCGCGGAGCGCGTGGGCCGACTCGCCGGTCGTCGCGCCGTACATCGCGCCGAGCACGGCGACCTTGGCGATGTCGCGGGTCACCTTCAGCCGGGCGGCGACGGGAGCGTACAGATCGTCGTCCTGGGTCGCGGCGATGAGTGCGGCGTCGCCCGACACCGCTGCGAGGACGCGCGGTTCGATCTGGCCGAGGTCGGCCCGGACGAAGACGTGACCGGCATCGGCGGCGACCGCGGGCCGCAGCTCGGCCGGCAGGTTGTGGAGCCCGGCCGACGCGGTCATGCGGCCGGCCGCGCCATCGCTCGACGTCCAGCTGCCGCGCAGCCGGCCGTCGTGGACGTGCTCGTCGAGCCACCGGTACCCGTAGGTGGTCGCGATCCGTTCCGCCTTGCGCCACTCGAGCAGCGCATCGACGACCGGGTGGGTGTCGCGGTGCTGTTCGAGCCGCCACGCGCGTGTGTCGGGCACGTCGACGGCGACGCGTCGCAGCATCGCCTTGACGTCGGCCGGATTGCGCAGATCGACCGTCGGTCCCGGTTCGAGGTGGGCGAGCACGGCGCGATCGCGTTCGCGCTGCTGTTCGAGCGCGTGCCGGTCGTCGGGCGGTCGCGGCCCGACCGCGTCGGTGATGATCCGGGTCGCCTCCGCGACGTCGATCGGCAGCCCCTCGATCGAGAGCTCCGCGCACAGCAGCTCGGCGGCCGACTCGGCGTGCGCCGTCGAGCGGACCCGCGCCGGATCATCGCATTCGTCGATGCGCGCCTGTTGGCGTCGGTAGGCCTCGCCGGCCAACCCTGCCCACGCCGCGAGCCGGTCGCAGCTCCGGGCGTGCTCGCCGGCGAGCCAGTCGGGGCGCAGGTGGCCGTCGGGGCGAACCGGGTGGTCGGGCTCGCCCTCGGCACCGTGGTCCGTCAGGAGGTCGAGCTGACCGAGGACGGGCAGCGAGTCGGTCGGCAGGTCGTGCAGCCACGCCCACGCCGCGGCGATCGAGGTGCGCCACCCACCGTGGAGGAGGCGGTGCACCGTGAGGACGTCCCAGCAGCGCGCGACGTCGACACCGCGGGCGACGAGTCGATCCGCGGTCGCGCGATCCCACCAGACCCAGCGCGGTGAGACATCGCGTTCGAGCTGGGCGACGACGGCAACGGGGTCGGTGAGCCGCCAATGCGCGGTCGCGCCGTCATCCGGGAGGCACATGCCGAGGCCGATCCCGTCCGCGAGCGCCACGGCGACCGCCGTTCCGCGCCCGAC
>JAUHYJ010000026.1 GCA_030425785.1 Acidimicrobiia bacterium
GGCCTCGGCGTGGTCGTCGGTGCGTCGGTCCGCTCGGAGATGAACGGCTCGCTGATCATCGTGTTCGCCTGGATCTTCGACGTCTTCTTCGGACCCGCGATGGGTGGCACCGCCGAGTTCCTGCGTTTGTTCCCACTCCACTTCCCGACCCTCGTCATCACCGGCGTGGCGTCCGGCCACAGTGGCGCACTCGGCGATGTCGGCATCTCGGTCGCGTGGGCGATCGGCACCATGGGCCTCGCCGCGTCCGCCCTCGTCGCGACGACACGCCGCCGCCCCCGGACCACTCACTCATCGCGCCCGGCCACGACTCGGCTCACGGCAGCGCTCACGGCCGCCGGTCGACAGCTCCGGCGCATGCCCGTGCTGTGGATCCTCGTCGTCGGCCTCCCCGTTGCGTTCATCTCCGCCTCGATCGCCGTCACGCCCGACACCCCGACCCCGGTCGACCTCGTCGAGCAGGGCCGGGAGGCCACCACGCTGCAGTCGATGGCGGACGTCCACGGCGCCGTGATGGCGTCGATCACGATCGGCTTCCTCGCCTCGCTCGCCGGGCTCTTCGTCATCCTCGACTCCGCCCAGGCCGACCGTCGACTCGCGCTCACCGACTACCGGCCCGGCGAGATCCTCGCCGTGCGCATGACCACCATCGTCATCGCCACCGGGATCGCCACCGTCGTCGGTCTCGCCGTCACCGCCGCCAGCTTCGACGCCGCCAACTGGTGGCTGTTCGCGTTTGCCAACATCATCGTTGGCCTCACCTACGCGACCATCGGCGTCATTGTCGGCCCGATCTTCGGACGCCTCGGCGGGCTCTACCTCCTCCTGCTCCTCCCGTTCATCGATATCGGCCTCGCCCAGAACGTCATGTTCGACGCCGCACCGCCCGCCTGGGGCCGCTACCTCCCCGCCCACGGCGCCATGCGAGTGCTCACCGATGGCGCATTCACACCCGGGTTCGACGAGGCCGGCGCGCTCGTGTTGGCCCTTGGCTGGCTCGCCGGTCTCACTGGGCTCGCGGCGTTCGTGTTCCGCCGTGGGATGACACGTTGAGCGGCGCCGCGCGAGCTATTCGGTGAGGTGGGAGATGCACGTTCCCGGATCGGTCAACGGCAGCCGATGATCGCCGTGGTCGAGCACGTCGACCTGACCGGCGCCGTCACGTGCGAGGTGTTCGGCGTGCCGGCGATCTCCGACACGGTCGTGGGCTCCCCACACGAGTCGAACGTCGATCTCGAGGTCGGCACAGTCCGTCACGAGCTCGTCCCAGTCGACGTCGATGACCAGGTGACGTACGGCGTCGCGATATGCCGGCCACGTGTGGAGGGGCACCTGTCGAGCGATCGCAACAGGAAGTCGGGGCTCCGCGACGGCGCTCAACCATCCGGCAGCGGCGCGATGCCGACAGCTCACTGCGCACGCTCGCTCGGCGACGTGCGTGTCGAGTGCGAACAGCTTCGCCATCGCACTCCCTGTGATCTGCTGCCGCGCAGCGCTGGGCGACGGGTAGATCGGCGCGCCCCATCCGACCACACGAACGACGCGATCGGGGTGACGGATCGCCCACCGCAACGCGAGCGAGACGCCCATCGAGTGGGCCCCCAGCGTCCACCGCGGACAGTCGAACAATCCTGAGGATTCCGCCAACACGTCGAGCGCATCGAGGTGAGCGTCGGCTCCGAATGCCGATCGCTGCTCATCGAGCGAACGGCCGAAGCCCAAGAGGTCGGGAATCACGAGCCGCCGATCGGTGGCGAGTTGCTCGTAGCCCGCACCGAAGACGTCGCCCGTCGAGATCAGGCCGTGGAGCAGCACCACGGCGTCCCCGTCCGGTCCGAGGGATCGCCCCCACAGCACGCCGAACCGTCGTCGGCTGGAGCTCGGAGCTACCCATCCCGAGTCGGCCATCGCCGCTGCGTGCACGGCTGACCACAACGCGATCTGGCATCCCAGCACCGCACCGGCCCATCCGCTGATGCCGAACGAGGTGTCGGGGGATCGAACCGTCACGCATACCCCTTAGGGGTCAGGGCCTTCGTCCCTAGCAGCCGGCTCACCGGAGCGCGATCATCGAACCACGACAACATGTCGTAGATGACTCTACGACGAAGGGAGAACGAGAATGAGTCGGTTCGTCGGTCTGCTCGCCACGATCAATGACGATCGCTGGGACCACATGGATGGTTGGGGCGGCGGCTGGATGTGGCTGTGGGGCATCGCCATGATGGCGCTCTTCGTCGTCCTGATCGTGTGGCTGGTCCGGGCGACAGCGGGGAGTGGATCGGCATCGTCGCCACCCAGGGATCCGACCGATCGCGCCCGTGAGATCCTCGCCGAACGCTACGCGCGAGGCGAGCTCACGACTGAGGAGTATCGGGAGCGGGTCGACCAGTTGAGATGAACCGAGCCCGCCCATCGATCGACCCGCAAGCGGACGTCACCGCCCGGTACGACCGGATCGCTCGTTTCTACGACATCGTCGACCGGCCGATGGATCTGCTCGGCGGCGTCGCTCGTCGCCGACGTCGCCTGCTCGCACGAGCACGCGGAGTGACTCTCGAAATCGGGGTGGGGACCGGCCGGAACCTGGACGTCTATCCGCCCGACGCCGACGTGATCGGTATCGACACGTCCGCGAACATGCTCGCCCGAGCGAGCCGACGCGCCGATCGCCTGGGCGTGCCGATCCGAATCGAACTCGCCGACGTCCAGCAACTGCGGTTCGCCGATGCGACGTTCGACACCGTCGCTGCGACGTGTGTGTTCTGCTCGGTCGCCGACCCCCTCGCCGGGTTTCGCGAGGTCGCGCGAGTGGTGCGACCCGGCGGGCAGGTGCTGCTGCTCGAGCACGTCCGGCCGCGGACACCGTTGCTCGGATGGTTGTTCGACCTCGTCAACCCCGTCGTCCGCCGCTTCGTCGGTCCGAACATCAATCGACGCACGGAGGACAACATCGCCCAGTCCGGTCTCGAGGTGATCGAGGTCCGACGGTGGGGCATCTGGCGGGAGATCGTGGCCCGGCCCTGACGGCCCGCAACGCTCGTGGGGGGCGCGGTGTCGACGAGCGTGCACGGCTGTAGCGTTCGCGTCGATGGCCGGCTCTTTGGTCGATCGCACCGTCGTGCTGGCCCCTCGCCGGCTCTCCGCGCCGCCTGCGAAGTTGCTCGTGTTGGTCGCCGTGGCATTCGGATTGCTGTTCGGAGCGATGGCGTGCGCGGCGGGTCTCGCCGGCGGTGTTGCGCACGGCGCCGCCGAGGTGTCGTCCCCTGATGCGGACGTGATGCCGCGGCATGCCGACCACTCGGACTCGACGGGTGATCCGGAATCCGAGCCGATGCCACCCGTGGACCATGGCGACCACTCGGGGAGCTCATCGACGCCGGGGAATCATCCGGGCATGGCGTGTGTCGTGTCGGTCGGCCTGCACTTCCCCGAGGCGACGGCGGTGGCGATCTCGGACTCGTCCGAGATCACGTTGCTCGGCCTGAGCGCCGGCTGCCCGGCCGACGTGGATCCGCCGGTCCCTCGCTTCTCCTGAGCGTTCGCACCCACACCCACATTCGAACCAAGGAGAACTACATCATGAAGCGAGCACTCGCGCTCGTCGCCGCGTCCGCCGTCGTCCTCGCAGCCTGCGGGAGCGACGCCGGCAGCGACCCGGCCGGAGACGCATCCGGCGAACCTCGCACCATCGAGGTGTCGATGACCGACATGGCCTACACCCCGGCCGATCTCGACGTCGCCGACGGTGAAACGGTCCGGTTCGTGTTCCGCAACGACGGTGCCGTCCGCCACGAGGCGGTCTTCGGCAACCAGGCCGAGCAGGAAGCCCACCACGCCGAGATGGCCGAGATGGGCGGAGACCACGACGGCATGGACATGGGATCGATGCCCCACGACGAGATGACCGAACTCCATTCGGTCGTCGTCGAGCCGGGCGAGACCATCGAGATGACGCACACCTTCGAGACGTCAGGTCCGATGATGATCGGATGCCACGAGCCCGGTCACTGGGAAGCCGGCATGAAGATGACCATCGACGTGTGATCGAAGTCGGTGGGGTCGCGCCCTGACGGCGCGGACCCCACCGATCCTCCACACGTTGCTCGTTCGATCCGGATTGGCGCGGTCGCCGGGCTGATCAGGTGGCCGAAGCGACGAGGATCGCCGTGAGCACGACGACGACGACGAACACGGCCGATTCGACCGAGAGGCTGACCCGCAGCTCCTTCGCAAGGTCTGGGTCGTCGGGTCGTTGTTCGAGCGCCGGCCGTAGACGGAAGTGGTTGTAGCCGCCGAGCCCGGCAGCGACCGCAACGACCGCAGTCTTCGCAACCAGGACACGACCCCACGAGGTGCCGAACAGGTCGCCCGGGGTGTCGAGGACCATCCAGGTCATGACCAGGCCGGCGACGATCACGGCAGCGAGCGAGACGGTGGCGATCGACGAGAACCGGACCACCATCGCGGACAACCCGATTCGCTCGGAGCGGCGACGTCGCATCCACGCCGTCGTCGTCATGGCGAACACGCCGCCACCCCACACGGCGGCAGCGCCGAGGTGGACGAGATTGACGAGCGAGTGAATCGCCCACGGACCCTTGCTGACGGTGTGGCCGTCGAACCAGAACGAGACCAGCACCAGGGCGTACCCGGCGAGGCCGACTGCTGCAGTCGAGGTAGGCGTCCATCGGTGCTCGCCGTGCTCGTCGTGACGGGCCGCAGGAACCTTGGCGTCGGCGTGCGTCCAGAACTCCGTGGCGACGGCCGCCGAGAGCGAGTGGGCGGGAGCGATGATCCGTCCGGCGCGCTGGTGGAATCCGATCAGCACGGCGAGGCCACCGACCATCTTGAGTGCGGTCGCCAGGCCCGCCTTGGTGGACAGCAACGATCCGAGCGAGGCCGCCGGATCGACTTCGGTCAGAGCGGCGAACTCGATGAATCCGCCCGTGAAGACCACCAGGCCGGCGAGGCGAACCCAGACGAGGTGGGTCTCGAGCTCGTCTCGGTGCCCGCGCACCGTCCAGACCAACGCGGCCAGCACACCGACACCGAAGATCATCCCGAGCATGGACACCGTTCGACCGGCGCGTCCGACGGCGATCGAGCCGTCGCCTCCCGAGTCGACGGCGAGGAATGCCTCGAGCGCATCGTCGGACATCGCCGCGTGGTCGGCGTCGGTCATGTCCATGCCGTCCATGTTCATCGCTGCCGCGGTGGTCGGCGGTGCCGCGGCTGTCGTCGGAGGAGCGACGAGCTCGGCCGCCTCCGGCACGGTGGTCGGGGAGGCGCCTGTCACGTCGAAGCGGAACGAGCCCTCGATCGGATGCGCATCCCCGGCTTGGACGCTCCAGCGAAGGCCGTACGTGCCGGCCTGAAGTGGTGGGTCGAACGTCAGCACGAACGAGGTGCCGTCGGTCTCGTCGATCGACGACGGCAAGACCACGGCCCCTGTCGGATCGAGCAACTGGAATCCGTCACCAGCCGGACGAGCGGGGTTCGTGAAGTTGACCATCACCTCGGCCAGCGGCCCGTCGACAACAGCGCCGTCGGCCGGGCTGGACGAGTCGAAGTCGGTGTGCGCAGACGCGACCTGCCCCGAGCCGATCGCGACGAGCGCACCGACCAGCAGCGCGATCGCGACCCGGGCGCGGCGAGATGGAGTCGAGCCTGCCGTCATGGAACCGACACGCTATCGCAACATCGATAGGCTGCTACGCCGTGTCGTAGGCCGATCCTGCTGCCCCACTCGACGAGCTCGGACCGGGAGCCGCACGTGACGAACGCCACCGCGGGTTCCGTCACGATTTCGTTGTCAAATCGACATGCAACCGTAATCTTTCGGGATGCATTCACGACGAAAGCAGTGGATCTCCGCGCTCATCGGACTCGGACTCTCGTGGCTCGGCCCCCAGACGGCGGCCGCACACGAACGGCCGGCGACATCCGACCACAGCGCAGTGGCGCCCCTCGACGCGTGCCCGGTGGCCGGCCCCAGCAGCTTCATCGACAGCTGGGGCGATGCCCGCTCCTCCGGGCGACGCCACGAGGGCGTGGACATGGAAGCCGACCGCGGGACCCCCGTGGTAGCGGTCCGTGACGGATCGGCCGAATTCAAGCGCAGCAACCTCGGCGGCAACGCGATCTGGCTCACCGCCGCAACCGGCGAACGGTTCTACTACGCCCACCTCGACGACTGGGCCGGGACCAGCCGGGATGTTCGAGCCGGCGACGTGATCGGGTACGTCGGGCAGACCGGCAACGCTCGCGGCGATCATCTCCACTTCGAGGTGCGACCAGGCGACGCAGCGATCAACGGGTTCCCGCTCGTGGACGCAGCGTGCAACCCGTCCGTGGGCCTCGCACCGATCCTCGTGGCGCTCCGACCGCTGGTCCGTTGAGCGGACCAGCGGACTCGTGACCGGACCTCCCGAACCACGCCCGGTATCCTACGACGCCATGTCGTACTTGGTTCGCCGGGGCAGGATCGCAACCGTTCTCGCATTGGTCACCTTTGTCGCCGTCGCCTGCGGCGGCGACGACCCCGGGCAGGCAGTCGTCGGCACAGCGGCCGCCCTGCCGCGCGCCCAACTCGTCGGCGTCGACGGCTTCGTCGACTTCCTCGACACAACCCCGTCAGCCGTACTTGTCAACGTGCACATCCCCTACGAGGGACACATCGACGGCACGGACGCCTTCGTGCCCTTCGACGAGATCGGGACGTGGGAGGGCTTGCCCGCTGATCGTGACGCACCGATTGCGCTGTACTGCCGATCGGGCAGCATGTCGGCCCAGGCCACCGCAACACTTGTCGACCTTGGGTACACGAACCTGGTGGATCTCGATGGCGGCATGAATGCGTGGACCGCGGCCGGCAACACGCTCCAGACCAACGGCTGATGTCCGACAGAGGCGCAGCCGTATGGCCTGCACGCAGCGGGACGTCGGGCCCAGGCACTCACCCGTCGTAGTCGGCGGGGGTGAACTCGGGAACGGGTCGCGCTTCGGCTTCGTCGTCGGTGGTCGCCTTGCCGTTCTCGGCGATGTCGTCGATCAGCCAGTTCATCTCCTCGATCTCGCGCTTCTGCGCAGCGATGATCTCGTCGGCCAACTCCCGGACCCGGACGTCACTGAGCTCGGCACGAGAGCTCGTGAGGATCGCGATCGAGTGGTGCGGGATCATCGCCCGCATGTACGACTGATCCTGCACGGTCTCCTGACTGCGCACGAGCCACAGCGCCAGCGAGAACACCACGGCGCTCCCGACGAAGATCGCAGCGTTGATCTTCTTGCTCCGGTACATGCCGAGCATGAAGCCGAGCATGATCACCGCCATCGCCGCACCCATCACGAACGTCATGTAGAAGCGGGTCTCGCTCCACTTGACGTCGCCGAGTCGGTACGAGTTCGCATAGGTCAACGCGAACATCGCCGTCATCGACGTCGCGATCATCGCCGCGAACCGCCAGTAGTTCCGACCGCCGTGCTTCGTCTCGGAGGAGGACGGTTCGTCGCCGGACTCGCTCGACGGATGCTTCATCGGATCGGTGGGTTCACTCGTCTCGAGAGGGGTGGTGTTCATGGGCGTGCTCCAATCAGTCGACAACTACGCTGTGTCGGACTGATTCCACGCCCGCACCGCCGTGAAACACCGAGTGCTGCCGGAGTCGGACCGGTCCACTCGCAGTTGGCCCACGTCGTCGCTACCCTCGCCTGATGCCAGGCTCGGTGGTTGTTGCAGTCGACGCCGCACACGCAGCGCTCGAGGAGCTGGACCGGCGCTGTTGTGACCTCGGTCGAAGCCCTCGCCTCGATGCCCTCGCAGCGAAGCTCACCGAGATCCGCCGCATCGCATTCGATCCGGGTGGTGTTGAGCCTGAGGTAGTTAGCGCCTTGCTGCAGGAGACCGGCGCCATGGTCGGGGCGTTGCAGGTCGGATGCTGCGCGCCGAATCGCCTGCCGCTCTACGCAACGCTGCTCGAGCAACTCAACGTCGTGCAGCGACATCTGGTTCCAATGCACTAGCCGACGCATCGGCCCGTCCCGTCCCAGCTGCGGTCGACGTGCCCCGGTCGAACGCCCTGTCTCCATCGCCCGAGCGAGTCCATCTGATCAGGTCGGTCGGTGCGTGTCGGAGTTGCGGGCCGACTTGGGCGTTGTCCATCGGGGTCGGTCGGGTCGGCAAGAGGTGCGGCCGGGCGGGTTGGTGCCGATGATGTGAGCGCCCGCGGGCGGTCGTCGGTCCGGCCCACGCGAGCGGCTCGCTCGAGTCTCCGGCCGTCAGGATGGTCTTGTGGTGGGTGTTGCGACCGGCACCGGTCCATCGACGGTGATGTTCGATCCGCAGCGTCGCCGTCGGCGGCGGATGACCGCCGGGATCGCGAGCAGCGCGAGTGCGGCACCGCCCATGCCGACGATTGCGATCCCGGCGACGGTGGCGATGCCGATGGCGCCGAGCACGGCGACGATGGGGCCGATGCAGCACGCGACACAGGCGAGCCCGGCGATGCCGAGCAGGGTTCGATTCTCGCGACTCATGCTGGTGCACCGAACGCAGCGTGCACGATGTCGGTCGTCTCGGCCGGCGCAGTGACCTCGAGGGCATGGCCGCGTTCGTCGATCGTGATCCGGAACGAGAAGAACCGGCAGCAGCCCTGTTCGGCGGCCGCAAGTCGCACGAGGTCGGCGATGTCGATGTCGCCGAGTTCGACTCGGACGCCGCCTTCGATTGCGGTGCGGGTCGCATCGGCGAGCGCGGCGTTCCAGTCATCGAGCCGACCAGGCACGCGGTCGGGATCGAGCGTGCACACGATCGGTGTCGCGTCGGCGGACTCGTGGGCGGGGCGGCTGCTCAGCTCGATCGGTGTCGATCTGGCCGGGGTGTCGGCGGTGTCTGCACGGTCGGCGACGCATCCGCATCGGTCGTCACATGGGCCGGTGGGTCGGTGTCGGTCGAGCGCCGCGGCGGCGCGGCGCAGCTCCGCGGTGAGGGTGACGAGTTCGACGATCTCGGCTTGGGCGGCGGAGAGCTTGTCGGCGACGAGGCGGCGGAGTTCGTCTTGGACGGGCCCGCACTCGCCGCCGTTCCAGGCGGTGACGAGATCGGAGACCTCGTCGAGGCTGCAGCCAAGTTGCTTTGCGCGGGCGATGAACTCGAGCAACTCGACGGTGCGGTCGTCGTAGCGCCGGTAGCCGTTGTCGCCGCGGGCCGGTTCGGGCAGGACGCCGATGCGCTCGTAGTAGCGGACGGTCGCAGTCGAGATCCCGACGCGGTCGGCGACCTCGGCGATGCGCAACGGAATGGTCATGACATCCACCGTAAACGTTGAAGTCGACTGCAAGGTCAAGCACGAATGTCGGGGCAGTACGGTCGAGCCATGCCTGACACGTTGCGTTCGATCGTGCTGTTCATGGCGGCTGCCGTGTTGGAGATCGGTGGCGCGTGGATGATCTGGCAAGGCGTCCGCGAGCACCGTGGCGTTGCCTGGGTCGGCGTCGGCATCGTGGCGCTCGCGGGCTATGGGTTCGTGGCGTCGTTCCAGCCCGATGCGAATTTCGGTCGGGTCCTGGCGGCGTACGGCGGTGTGTTCGTCGTCGGGTCACTGTTGTGGGGTGTGATCGCCGACGGGTTCCGCCCCGACCGTTACGACCTGATCGGCGCCGCGATCTGCCTCATCGGGGTTTCGGTGATCATGTACGCGCCCCGCACCGCGTGAGTCGTGCCGGCGACGAACGGCTACTCGGCCGAGGTACTCGGGATCAGGACGTTCAGTAGCTGAACGCGCCGCAGTGTCGTGGGGGATCCGATGATGTGGACTCGACCTCCGGGAGACGCTCAGGACGCGCTCCCGGTCTCGACGGGTAGTCGGTGGTTGCGCCATTCGGGGTAGCCGTCCTCGAGGCGCCGGGCGGCTCGGCCTCGTCGTCGCAGGAGCCTGACGGCGTCGTCGGCGTACACGCAGTACGGCCCGCGGCAGTACGCGACCACGTCGACGTCTGGGGGGAGTTCTTGGAGGTGATCGGCGAGGTTGTCGATCGGGATGGAGATGGCGCCGGCGATGTGTCCGGCGGTGTATTCGGCTGGCGGTCGGACGTCGACGACGACGACGTCGCCGGCGGCGATGCGTTCGGCGAGTTCGTCGCGGCCGATCTGGTCGAGCCGGCTGCGGTCACCGAGGTACGCAGCCGCGAGCTCGTCGAGTTGTTGGTGGTGGGATGCGGCGACGTCTCGGAGTGCGGACCACAGTTCGGCGACGCGGTCCGAGCCCAGGCGGTAGTAGATCCGGGTGCCGTCGCGGCGGGTCGTGACGAGTCCGGCGGTGGCGAGGGAGCGGAGGTGGAATGAGGTGTTGGCGACGCTCTGGCCGATCTCGTCGGCGAGCTCGTCGACGTGGCGTTCGCCTTGGGCGAGCACGTCGATCAGTTCGGCGCGGCGGCCGTTGCCGAGCGCTTTGGCGACCTCGCCGAATGCGTCGAACAGTGCGTCCTTGGTTTGTCGATCGCCCATCTCGCCTCCCTTCTTCTCAAAGAGTTACTTGACAATCCGAGGGCTCGTCCGGATATATTCAAGACGTTACTTGAGGAGTGAGCTGTGCGTGACATTCGATTGGTCGCCGTTTCGGTCGAGGCGGCTCGATGACAACGTCGACCAACACCGATCCGCGGACGCTGCGTCTCGGCCTCCGCGAGAACATCGCGCAGTTCTCGCTGCTGGTCGGGGTGAACGCGCTGGTCGGGGGGATGATCGGCCAGGAGCGCACGGTCCTGCCGTTGCTCGCCACCGACGAGTTCGGGCTCACCGCGTTCACCGCGACGCTCACGTTCATCGCTGCGTTCGGCATCGTCAAGGCGGCCACCAACTTCTTCGCCGGCACGCTCTCGGATCGTTACGGCCGCAAGCCGGTGTTGATCGCCGGTTGGCTCTTGGGGCTCCCCGTGCCGTTGCTGTTGATGTGGGCGCCCACGTGGGGATGGGTGGTGTTTGCGAACGTGCTGCTCGGCGTCAACCAGGGTCTGACGTGGTCGACGACGGTGATCATGAAGATCGATCTGGTCGGGCCGACGAAGCGCGGGTTTGCGATGGGGCTCAACGAGGCCGCCGGCTATGGAGCCGTCGCAGTGACCGCTCTTGCGACCGGCTACATCGCTCAGCAGTGGGGTCTGCGCCCTGCTCCGTTCTTCCTCGGTCTCGCCTACGCCGGGCTCGGGCTCGGCATCTCAGTGCTGTTCGTGCGCGAGACCCGCGGCCACGCGCACCACGAGGCGGCCAACCACGTCACCACCAACGACGATCTCCACGACCAGCGCTCGACTCGTGCGATCTTCGTTCTCACCTCGTTCCGCGACAAGGCCCTCTCGTCGGCGTCGCAAGCCGGGCTCGTCAACAACCTCAACGACGGGCTGGCCTGGGGACTGTTCCCGATCTTCTTCGCCGACGCGGGCCTCTCGGTCGGACGCATCGGCGTGCTCGCCGCCGTCTACCCGGCCGTGTGGGGCCTCGGTCAACTCGTCACCGGCGGCCTGTCGGATCGCATCGGACGCAAGCCGCTCATCGCCGGCGGCATGCTCACCCAAGCCGTCGCCATCGCTCTGATCGCCGCCACCACCGGGTTCTGGCCGTGGGTCGTCGGTGCCGCGCTGCTCGGCGCCGGAACCGCGATGGTCTATCCGACGCTGCTCGCCGCGATCGGCGATGTCGCCCACCCGACCTGGCGGGCACGCTCGGTCGGGGTGTACCGGCTGTGGCGCGACGCCGGCTTCGCCGTCGGCGCCCTGCTGGCTGGGGTCCTCGCTGACATCGTCTCGATCGAGGCCGCGATCTATGCCGTCGCCGCCCTCACCGCACTGTCGGGTGTCGTCGTGATGGTCCGCATGTACGAGACCCATCCACCCCGACATCGCTGATCATCCGAGGATCACGAGCACGACATTCGGGGCAGGTCTTTACAGAACTGACTCAGTCAGTTATAAATGAACCATGCCTCGGACCACGCCCCCGGACCGACTCTCGAAGTTGCTCGACGCCGCGGCTGCCGCGTTCGTCGAGCACGGCTTCCAACGCACCCAGATGGACGACATCGCAGAGCGGCTCGGCGTGTCGAAAGGAACCGTCTACCGGGCGGTCGACTCCAAAGAGACGCTGTTCGCCGCCGTCGTCGCCTGGGGTGACCGCCCCGACGACCTCCCGGCCGACGGGCTCACCCCGACGGTCGCCCCGGCCGAGGTCGCAACCAGAGTGGCGGGAGAACTCGCCCGCGACGTCGCCGGCCTCGACCTCGCCCGCATCGTCGCCACGCGTGCACGACTCAGTGCCGGCGGGCTCGGCGACGAGATCGAGCAGATCACCCTCGACCTGTATCGACTGATGCACAGCCGGCGCACCGCGATCATGGTGCTCGATCGATGCGCCGACCAACTCCCCGAGCTCGCCGCCGTGTGGTTCGGTGACGGCCGCTACGCCCTCGTCGATCTCTGGCACGACTACCTCGAGCTGCGGTCCCGGCACCTGAGTATCGACGTCGACACAGCGATCGTCGCCCGCACGATCGTCGAGGTCATCACGACCTGGGCCGTCAAGATGCCCTGGGACCCCGCACCACGCCCGTACGGCGACGACACCGGCCCTGCCTGCGCCACGATGATCCGACACCTCCTGATCGGCGCGGCTCGATGACCGCCGACACCGTCGACCGCCCCCGGGCGATCGATCGATTCCGATCCCGCCAATCCGGGCATCCATCCGGACTCATCGGCCGCATCTTCGGCCGCGCCATGGTCAAATCGACCGCCGACGCGAACGACCGAGCGCTCGCCCTGCTCGACCTCACCACCCCCCGCGCGGTCCTCGAGGTCGGCTTCGGCCAAGGCCGCACCGCCGAGATCCTCCTCGACGCAGGGCACCACGTGCTCGGCATCGACCCCTCCCCGACCATGGTGGCCCAGGCCACGCGCCGCAACCGGCACGCCTGCCGCGACGGACGAGCGACCCTTCGACGTGGCGACGGCACCACCATCCCGTTCCCCGACGACAGCGCCGACCTCGCGTTCAGCGTCCACACCGTCTACTTCATGCCCGACCCCGCAGCGACGTTCACCGACATCGCCCGAGTCCTCCGACCTGGAGGAACCCTCGCCATCGCCGGACGCACCAGCGACCAACCCCTCCCAGCATGGATGGACCCCGACATCTACCGGATCCCGACCGCCGACCACCTCGCCTCGATGCTCACCGCCGCCGGCTACGACCCGATCGACCACCACGTCATCGACCGGGGCGACCACACCCTCCACCTCTTCGCCGCCCACCTCGCCGACGCGTCCCGACCGACATGACCGCAACCGACACGACCACCACCGACCGCCTCCTCGACGCCCTGCGCAACAGCACCGGCAACGGCGAACTCGACTGGGCTCGCCCACCAGCCCCACTCGCCGGCGGGTTCTGGGCCGAGATGTACCGCATCGAACTCGCCGACCCACCGCCCGGCCTCGACGGATGCCTCGTCGCACGGATCATGCCCGACCCCGACACCGCCGCTCTCGAGACCGCCATCCAAGCCCACGTCCACCGACACGGACTCCCCGTCCCTGCCATCCGAGCCGCCGCCGGCCCGACCAACGAGCTCGGCCGGGCCTGGATGATCATGGACCACGCACCCGGCCAACCGCTCCTGGCGGGACTCGACGCCACCACCGCCATCCGACACGCCCCGACCCTGTACCGCCGGCTACCTGACCACCTCGCCCGAGCCGCCGCACAGCTCCACTGCTGCCCGACCGCCGGCACCGATGTCGACGACCACCGTGACCGAGCCGACATCAACACCCTCCTCGCCCGCATCGCCGAACAGGCCAACACCATCGAGCGACCCGACCTCGTCGCCGCGTCCTCCGACCTCGCCGACCACACACCACCCGACCGCGTCA
>JAUHYJ010000612.1 GCA_030425785.1 Acidimicrobiia bacterium
CTGGGCGAACGGTCGGATCGCGTACGGCGGTGAGCCGCGCCGGGAACGTTGGCGGTGGTTCTGTCGCCCGCTGAGCGAGTGGACCGGCGCGCCGTCGTGACCGGGGCGACTCATCGCGACGACCTGACGGAACCGCCCCACTCACCGAGTTGATCACCCGCGGTCGTGTGAGCCCTCGGACACGACGACCGCAGCGAGCCACGTCGAGATGGGGACCGAGGCGACCAGGCCGATCGAGCCGACCAGGGCACGCACGACCTCGGTCGCCACGAGTTCCCGCGTGACCAGGTCGCCGACCTGCTGACCGGCCTCGGTGAAGAGCAACAGCAGCGGGAGCGCCGCACCCGCGTAGGCGAGGAACAGCGTGTTCACGGTCGACGAGATGTGGTCGCGGCCGATGCGCAACGCCGCAGCTCGCCGACCGACGCCTCGGGCCGTGCCCGTTTCAGCTCCCACACCGCCGACACCTGGGTGACGATCACATCGTCGAGGACGCCGAGCGCGCCGATGACGATCCCTGCGAGCAGGATCCCGCGCGCGTCGATGCCGTCGGCGAGGCCACCGAGCATCACGCTCGTCTCGTCGGCGAGGCCGGTCAGACGGGTCGCACCGACGAACACGGCCGCGAGCACAGCGGTGATGACGAGGCTCGCGAACGTCGCCACGAGCGCGACCGCTGTCGAGAGACCCACCCCGTGTGCGAGGAACAGGGCAGCGAACGCGATCAGCCCCGCCGTCACGAGCGCGACGGGGACGGCGTTCGAGCCGTGCAGGATCGCCGGCAGGGTGAACACGACGATCACGGCGAGGCTGAAGGCGAGCCCGGCCACCGCGCCGACGCCACGCCACCGACCGAGCGCGATCACGGCGACGAGGAACAGCCCGAGCAGCCAGAGCATCGGCGTGCCGCGCCGGAACTCGTAGAACGAGTAGCTCACACCGTCGCCAGTCGGGAACCACGTCACCGAGATCGGGTCGCCTTCCTCGAGCAGACCGCCTTCGATCGTTTCCTCGATCGAGCCGGTGAGGTCGACGAACGGCCCGTCGTGCATGTCGAACCGCACGAGCCGGCAGGTGGTCGTGGCGTCGTAGCTGCAGGGCTGCTCGCTCACGTCGGTGACCGTCGCACTGATGACCTCGGCGTCGAGCAGGAGCGGGTCGGTCGAGGCGGACTCACCGCGCGGCCACAGGATCGCTGCGCCGGCGAGCGTCAGCACCCCGAACATCACGACGAGGGTCCACAGCACCCGCGGCGCCTGCGGGTGGAGATGGGATGGCTCGTGGGCGTGTCCGGGGCCGGGCACCGCTGCTCGGTCGGCGAGGTCGTCGTGGGCGCCGTCGGGGGACGTCGAGTCGGGCACCTGGTCGGGCATCGCGACACCATGCCACGGCTGTCGTCGGTCGGCGCGGCACCCTTCGGCAGAACCACGACGACGCGCCAGAGGAACGCTCGGACCGACTGCTCGGTCAGTCGGGCGGCGCCTGCCTCGGCGGTGTGTGCGAGAGCCGGTCGCCGTCGGTGCATCGCCGGACGGTGAACACGCGACTCGCGGCGTCCGTACTGACCTTCACCCGCAGACCGTCGATCGACAGGGCACCCATCCATCGGGCCGCTCCGGCGATGCGGATGCCCCCGCACACGTACGTCTCGTCGACGATCGTCACGTGCCGGTCGTCGCGCTCGATGGTCATCTCGTACGGCAGGTCGAACTGGCCGTCGTCGGTCACCAGGTGCCGCCAGACGAGTTCGCTCGCCCAGGACCGGCGCTCGGTCGAGTCGGAGAGCCGTGGGTCCTCTGACGACGTCTCGATGGTGACGGTGTGGCCGTCGACGAGGCCGCAGATGCCGAGGTGACTGCCATCGGCCGAGAAGCCACCCGCCCACCGCTCGCCCTCGGTGTCGGGCTCGAACGGCTCGAACGCCGCCCGAGCCGCGGCAGCATGCCAGTCGAGCTGGAGATCGTCATCCACCGCGCCAGCCTCCCCGACGCCGGCGCGCATCGCAAGGAGCGATCTCCGACGCGCGCGAGCAAATTCTTTCATCTAGCTGGGGTTTTAGGGTTGTCATCGAACATATGTTCGGCTACGATGTGGTGATGGAACGGCTGGTCGTCGACCTCCCCACACCGGGTGACTGGTCCGACCTGACCGGCCCCGACCTCGACGTCAAGGTGCAGGAACTGAACGTCGTCATGCGGCGGGTCGAAGCTGCGATCGTCGGTGCGGTCGATCACGCCGAACAGTCCGGCCACTACGGCATCGACGGGCACCGCACCGTCGGCGCCTGGTTGCAGGCCACCACGAACTGCACCCGCGGCGAAGCGACGGCTCGCACACGCACTGCCCGGATGGTGCGTGAGCTGTCGTCGGTCGCCGCCGAGTTCCGGGCCGGTCGGGTCGGAGTCGCCCAGGTCCGCGAGCTGGCCCGCCTGTTCGCCAACCCGCGTGCCGGTGATCAGCTCGACGGGTCCGAGGACATCCTGCTCGAAGCCGCCAAGACACTCGAGTTCGCCGACTTCAAAGTCGTCACGTCACGCTGGGAGCAGTTGGCGGATGCCGACGGTGCGCACCGTGAGCACGAACGCGCCCACGACAAACGCAACACCCGAGTGTCATTCGACGGGGCGATCGTCCGGTTCGAGACCGCGCACGGCGTCATCCAGGGCACCTCGATGCGCAACGTGTTCGACGCGTTCTGCGACGCCGAGTTC
>JAUHYJ010000613.1 GCA_030425785.1 Acidimicrobiia bacterium
GATCGACGACGCGGGCTTCGCGTGCGCGGCGAGCTGGTCGAGCGACCGTGCCGTGGCGGTCTACTCCGGCGGTGTGCACTTCCTCGCCCCGGTGCGGATCGGCGCGGTGATCGAGCTCGACGCACGGCTCATCTACACGGGTCCGCACAGCATGCACGTGTCGGTGCGCGTGCTCACCGCCGATCCGCGCACGCCGAGCGAGAGGGTGATCACGACGCAGTGCGCCATGATCTACGTCGACCGCGGCGACGACGGTGCACGGCCGGTGCGCCGGTGGGAGCCGTCGCTGCCCGACGACGTGCGCCTCACCGAGCACGCGGTCGAGCTGATCCATCGCCGTTCGCAGTTGGTGCCGATCCCGGCCGAGCTCACACTGCAGGACTGACGCTCGCGCTCATCGACGGGTCAGGGTAGTCTTGTGGTCGCAATGCGTACACCTGTTCGCATAGCGAACACCCGGAGGTGGCGATGATCGACAAGACCGTGGCGGATGCGGCATCCGCCGTCGAAGGCATCGAAGACGGAGCGACCGTCATGATCGGCGGGTTCGGCCGTGCCGGGCAGCCCGTGGAACTGATCGACGCGCTCATCGCGCACGGCGCGACCGACCTCACCATCGTCAACAACAACGCCGGCAACGGCGACGTCGGCCTGGCGGCGCTGCTGGCGAAGCGGCGCGTGCGCAAGATCATCTGCTCCTTCCCCCGGCAGCACGACTCGTGGGTCTTCGACGGCCTGTACCGCGACGGCGACATCGAACTCGAGCTGGTGCCGCAGGGCAATCTCGCCGAGCGGATCCGCGCGGCCGGTGCCGGCATCGGCGCCTTCTTCAGCCCCACCGGGGTGGGAACGCAGCTCGCCGAGGGCAAGGAGGCGCGCACGATCGACGGCCGCGAGTACGTGCTCGAGTACCCGATCCGGGCCGACGTGTCGTTGATCAGCGCGCTTCGGGCCGACCGCTGGGGCAACCTCGTCTACCGCGAGACCGCCCGCAACTTCGGACCCATCATGGCGACCGCCGCGACGAAGACGGTCGTGCAGGTCGACGAGATCGTGCCGCTCGGTGCGATCGACCCCGAGACGGTCGTCACGCCCGGCCTGTTCGTCGACCGGGTCGTCGCCGTCGGCGCGCGTCGCTGGCTCGACGACGGTGCGTTCGTGGGCGGCGTCGACGTCGAGGGCAACCCCCTGTCCGAGGAGGTCACCCGATGACCACCCGCATCCCGCGGCAGGAGCTCGCCGCCCGCATCGCCGCCGACATCCCCGAGGGTTCGTACGTCAACCTCGGCATCGGAGCGCCGACCCTCGTCGCGAACTACCTGCCCGACGACCTCGAGATCATCCTGCACACCGAGAACGGACTGCTCGGCATGGGGCCTGCTCCGACCGCAGGCCAGGTCGATCCCGACCTCATCAACGCCGGCAAGCAGCCGGTCACCGCGCTGCCGGGCGCCGCCTACTTCCACCACGCCGACTCGTTCGGCATGATGCGCGGCGGCCATCTCGACGTCTGCGTGCTCGGCGCGTTCCAGGTGTCGCAGGCCGGAGACCTCGCCAACTGGTCGACCGGCGCCCCCGGTGCGATCCCCGCGGTCGGCGGCGCGATGGACCTCGCGATCGGCGCGAAGTCGGTCTACGTCATGACCGATCTGCTCACCAAGACCGGCGAATCCAAGCTCGTGGCATCCTGCAGCTATCCGCTCACGGGCGTCGGCTGCGTCACGCGCGTCTACACCGACCACGCCGTGTTCGACGTGACCGACGCCGGCTTCGCGGTGCGCGAGGCCTTCGGAGACACGACGATCGCCGAGCTCGAAGCGCTCACTGGCCTCGTGCTGGTCGATGCGACGGCCCCTGAGCGATCGAACCGAGACGAAGGGAAGGATGCCTGACATGACCGCCTCCTACATCTACGACGCCGTGCGCACGCCGTTCGGACGCGCCGGCGGTGCCCTCAGCGGCATCCGTCCCGACGACCTCGCCGCGACGGTGATGCGCGCGACCGTCGAGCGCACCGGCATCGACCCCGCCCTGATCGAAGATGTGATCTTCGGCGACGCGAACCAGGCGGGCGAGGACAACCGCAACGTCGCCCGCATGGGTGCGCTGCTCGCCGGATTCCCCACCACCGTGACCGGCGTCACCGTCAACCGGCTGTGCGCCTCGTCGGTCGAAGCGGTCGTGCAGGGGTCGCGCGCGATCGAGGCGGGTGACACCGACGTGGTGCTCGCGGGCGGCGTCGAGTCGATGAGTCGCGCACCGTACGTCGTCGAGAAGTCTGCGCGCCCGTTCCCCGCGGTGGGCAACCAGACGCTGTGGAACACCGCGATCGGCTGGCGCATGGTCAACCGACGCCTGCCGAAGGAGTGGACGATCTCGAACGGCGAGTCCGCCGAGAAGATCGCGCGCGAGTGGGGCATCTCGCGGCAGGAGCAGGATGAGTTCGCCGTCCGTTCGCACCGCCTCGCCGCCCAAGCGTGGGATGCCGGTGTCTACGACGGCGAGGTCGTCGCGGTCGACGGTGTCGACCTGGCCCGTGACGAGGGCATCCGCCCCGACTCGTCGCTCGAGAAGCTCGCGGGCCTTCCCGCCCTCTTCGCGAAGGACGACGCCGGATCGGTGACGGCCGGCAACTCCTCGCCGATCAACGACGGCGCCTCGGCGGTGCTGCTCGGCGCCGAGGGGGCGATCGACGCCGAGCCGC
>JAUHYJ010000027.1 GCA_030425785.1 Acidimicrobiia bacterium
CAGTTAACCGACCCCGAGGAATTGATCTTCTCCTACACGCCCTTGGAAGATCCCGCCGTCTATGTGGGGGTGTGGGACGGCTTCCTGAAACATATGGAGAAAGTCACCGGACGCCGGGTCCGGTTCTTTCAGGTTCAGTCCTACGCCGCCCAAATGGAAGCCTTGCGCTCAGGCCGGCTGCATATCGCCGGCGTAAACACAGGCAGCACACCGGTGGCCGTCAACTGCGCGGGCTTTGCTCCTTTCGCGATGATGGCCATGGCGGACAATTCCTTCGGCTATGAAATGGAAATCATCGTGCCCGCCGCCTCGCCCGTGCAAACGCCGGCGGATCTGAAAGGCAAGACCATTGCGTTCAGCGCGCCCACATCCAATTCGGGCTTTAAGGCCCCCTCTGCAATCCTGCGCACGGAATTCGGGTTGGAAGCTGAGAAAGACTATCAGACAACTTTCTCGGGCAAACACGACACTTCGATTTTGGGCGTCGTGCACGAAGACTATGAGGCGGCCGCCATCGCCAACGCCGACGGCGCATCCGAGCGGGGCGGGCAATCGCCGCCCTACGAGGAGTGGACGAAGGACGAGCTGTACGAGCGGGCCCAGGAGCTCGACGTCGAGGGCCGCTCCGACATGACCAAGGACGAGCTCATCGACGCCCTCCGCAACGGCTGACCGGCGCCACCACACGACCCCACCCCAGACCCCCACCACACCACCCCACCACTACACCACCGCGCTGACAGACTGGCGCGGTGATCGCCCAGGCGGAGACCGTCGCACCGGACCCGACCTGGCAGTTCGCGGTCGCGCTGGTGGTGCTCGTCGCACTGGCGATCGGCGCGTCGTTCGCCGGCAACCTGCGCATCCACCGCACCACCGTGCTCGCCACGCTGAGAGCGACGGTGCAGCTGCTGATGGTCGCCGTGGTCGTCGGCGTCGTCCTCGAGCGCTGGTGGGCCGCCGTCGGGTTCGCGTGCGTGATGCTCGGCGTCGCCACCGTCACCGCCGCGGGTCGCACCGGCACCCGCCATCGTTGGCCGTGGGTGACCGCAACGCTGGCCGCCGGCGCCGGGCCCGTCCTCGCCGTCATCTTCGGACTCGGCGCCGCGCCGCGCGAGCCCGCGACCATCGTGTCGATCTGCGGCATCGTCATCGGCAACTCGATGACGGCGTTCGTGCTGGCGGGCCGGCGCGCGTTCTCGAACCTGCGCGAGCGATTCGGTCAGGCGGAGGGCGCGATGGCGCTCGGGATCCCGCGACCACAGGCCGTGCGGCTCATCATCGAACACGAGGCGCCCGAGTCGCTGACCCCCGTGCTCGACCAGACGCGCACGGTCGGCCTCGTGTCGCTGCCGGGCGCCTTCATCGGTGTGCTGCTCGGCGGCGGCACCGCGGCCCAGGCGGCGACCGCCCAGCTGCTCGTGCTCGTCGGGCTGATCGCCGCCCAGTCGACCGTGATCGTCGTCGTCACCCGGTTGATCGGTGCCGGTCGGCTCCTGCCCCGCGATCTGGACGAACGCCTGCCGCCGGCCTGACCGGTCACCGTCAGGGCGGTCGCGTCAGGTCGAACAGGTCGGTGGCGTGGCTGTACGAGTTGCCGGCGTGGCGGCCGATCGCCCGCAGCTCGGCCTGGTCGATGCGGGTGCCGTCGAGGAGCCGCTCGGCGACATGGAACGCCACCGCTTCGCCGAGCACGAGCGCGTTGCCGTGCACCGGGTCGCCGACGTCGACGATCTGGGTGACCACGCACTCGATGTTCGCCTTGCACTCGCCCACCATCGGCGGACGGATCGATGAGCTGGCGACGGCCGTGAGCCCACACGCCTCGAACTCGTCGACGCCCGGCTCGAAGCTGGCCGAACTGGCGTTCATCGCCTCGGCGACCTCGACGGTGACGATGTTGATCGTGAACTCGCCCACCTCGCGCACGTTGTCGAGCGTGTCGCGGCGCGACCCCTTGCCCGGTGCGAACACGAACGTCGGGGGCAGACCACTCACCGCGTTGAAGAACGAGTACGGGGCCAGGTTCGGCACCCCGCTCGCCGACAGGGTGCCGATCCAGCCGATCGGTCTCGGGACGATCAGCCCGGTGGCCAGCTTGTAGCCGTCGACCGCGTCGAGCTCGGCGACGTCGAAGCGTCGCTTCGTGGTGCTCATGCGACGAGGAACGGCTCCCACTCGGGCTTCGGCGTGCCGATCGCCGAGACGAGCACCTCGGTGCGCGACGGCACGTACGGCTCGCGGCGCAGGTCCCAGCCGTAGCGCCGGCGCATCTCGTCGAAGGTGCGGTCGGCCTTGGAGTGGTTGTGTCCGCGGCAGGCCGCGACCAGATTGAGCCAGCCGTTCCCACCGCCCCGCGACCGCGGCATCAGGTGATCGACCGAGTCACCGCACCGGTCGCACGGCTGACCGTCGACGACGAACTGGCAGACGTGGAGGTCGCGCTGACGGACCCGGCGGGGCGAGCACGTCGGGGTGCGACGCTGCGCGGCGTGGAGCCGACCGATCCGGGCGACGACCGACGGCACGGCGACCTCGATCGACGGCGAGTGCATCACCTGCGCGATGTCCTCGGAGGCCGCGACGGCCTTGCCGGTGACGATCAGCTCGCAGGCGAGCTCGACCCCGATCACGCGGTCGACACGCCAGCCGGCGTCGAGCAGCAGTACCGATGTCGCCATCACTTCTCCCTTCCACGGTCACGTCCGCGACCTGTTCCAGGTTCCCTTGCCGTTCGGGGTTCCCTTGTACGTAGCACACGGGAGCCGACCCGTGGCGGAGCGGTTCGACGGTTCAACCGCCGTTCACGCAGCGAGATCGCGCATCGAGACGATGTCGAACGGCTGCTGGGCGAGCCAGGCCCGCCATTCCCGGGTCCGGAACAGGTCGTACTCGTCGGTGCGCACGTGCCACGTGTCGGCGTCGATGCGTTCGACCTCGCCGGGCCCCGGTCGGCACGGGTGGAACGCGCAGTAGACCAGGTCGTAGCGCTCGTCGGCGTCCGCTGCGGCGAGCATGGCGGCGTAGTCGACGGGCGCACCTCGCTCGCGCCCGAAGTCGGTCTCGAGCACCACGTCGAACACCGGCATGTCGGCGGCACGCGCCTGGTCGACGAAGCCGGCGAACTCGTCCTCGGTCGTGCCCTGCAGGTGGTTCTGCGGGCCGTAGCCGTCGAACGTCGACGTGATCAGCACCGGCACCCCGTACTCGGCGCCGACCGCCACGTAGCGGTCACACCACTCGGGTGCGAGCGCGGCACCCATGTGGGCGTCGAGGTGGCTGACGGCGATGCCGGCGGCGAGCGCCCGGTCGATCTGGGCCCGCCACTCGGCCTCGACGGCGTCGGGATGGGCGTGCGCTCGCACGTCGGCGACGGCTCGCCACATGTAACCGTCGTCGTCGACCAGCCCCGACGCCGCCGACGGGCGTGTGAGCGGCGCCCAGCGGTAGCCGGCGTGCTCGGACGTCAGCGTGAGGTGGACGCCGACGTCGAGCGAGTCGTCGCCGGCAACCCGCTGGGCCAGGTCGTGGAACCATGGGCACGGCACCATCACCGACCCGGAACTGATCGCGCCGGCGCCGGCGAGCTCGACGAAGGCGTCGTTCGCACCCTGGCAGAACCCCACGTCGTCCTCGTGGATCACGAAGGTCGTCATGGCCGCACCGTAGTCCCGTGCGGCGAGTGGTCGGACGCCGTCCTACGATCGACGACGTGGAGCTCACGCACTTCTCTCCCGACGCGCCGCACGCCGACATCGTCGCCCACCTGCGCACGTTCGGCTACGCGATCGTCGACGACGTCGCCGATCCCGAACTGATGGACCGCCTGGCCGGCGAGGCGGCGCCCTACATCGACGCCGCCGGAACCGGACGCGACGAGTACGACGGCCGCCACACGAGCCGGGCCGGCGCCCTGATCGCCCGCTGCCCGGCGAGCCGCGAGCTCGTGATGCACCCGCTCGCGCTCGGCGTCGTCGGCGGCTTCCTCGACCACGTGACCTCGTTCCAGCTGCACCTGACCCAGATCATCTCGATCGGGCCCGGCGAGTCGCAGCAGAAGCTGCATCGAGATCAGATGGCGTTCGACTTCTTCCCGTTTCCCGACGACTACCACCCGCAGTGCAACACGATGTGGGCCCTCACCGACTTCACGGTCGAGAACGGCGGCACCCATGTCATCCCGGGCTCGTCCGCCGTCCCCGACGACGACGCCTTGACGATGCCCGGCGGACAGGTCGAGATGCGGCGCGGCAGCCTCCTGTTCTACGACGGCAAGGTGCTCCACGGCGGCGGCGCGAACCGCAGCGACGGGCCCCGCCAGGGTGTCAACATCACGTACGCCGTCGGCTGGGTGCGCCAGGAGGAGAACCAGTACCTCGCCTGCCCGGCCGACATCGCCCGCGACCTCGACGACGATCTCCTCCGGGTGATGGGCTACCAAGAGGGCGCGTTCGCGCTCGGCTACGTCGGCGACCAGGAGGATCCCCTCGCGGTGCTCCGCGGCGAGCATCGCAAGAAGAAGACGATCGGCGAGCACGACCGGCGAACGTCCGATCACCGCCGATTCGTGGACGAATTGGGCGACGACGCGCTCGTCCGGTGATCATCCTCCGATGACGCTCGACCCGCGCACCCCCGTCATCGTCGGGGCCGGACAGATCAACGACCGCGAGTTCGGCTCCGAGCCGATCGATCTCATGGTGCGGTGCACCGAGGCGGCCCTCGACGACACCGCCGCCGGCCCCACGCTGCGCGACCGCGTCGGCGCCGTTCGGGTCGTGTGGGGGGTCTGGCCCTACGCCGACCCCGGCCGCCTGGTGGCGGACCGGATCGGGCGGCCCGACGCCGAGACGACGATCACCACCAACGGGGGCAACCAGGTCTACGACCTCGTCAACGACACGGCCGCCCGGATCGCCGCCGGCGAGCTCGACGCCGCGGTCGTGTGTGCGGCCGAGTCGCTGCGAACCCGGCGAGCCGACCGCGCGCGCGGCGTCGACACCCCGTACCTCTCCGAACGCGACGGCGCCACGCCCGACATCACGTTCGGGCCGTCGACGCCGCTGTCGACCTCGGCCGAGGAGGCGATCGGCGTGCACCATCCGCCGCGCTTCTACGCCATGGCCGAGTCGGCGCTGCGCCACCGTCTGGGCGAGTCGCACGACGAGCACCTGCGCCGCATCGCCGGGCTGTGGGCCGCGGGGGCGTCGGTTGCGGCGGCGAATCCGCACGCCTGGTTGCGGACCGGGCCGTCCGCCGACGAGATCGCCACGCCGACCGACCGCAACCGGCCCATCGCCGCGCCCTACCCGAAGCTCATGACGTCGAACCTGAACGTCGACCAGGGTGGCGCCGTCGTGCTGTGCTCGGCCGAGGTCGCCGAGGCCGCCGGCGTCCCCCGCGATCGCTGGGTCTTCCCGTGGGCCGGTGCCGGTGCCGCCGATCACTGGGCCCCGACCAACCGCTGGGCGCTCGACGAGTCGCCGGCGATGCGCCACACCGGCCGGGCGGTGCTCGACCTGACGGGCCTCGGCATCGACGACTGCGCGCTGATCGACCTGTACTCGTGCTTCCCCGTCGCCGTCCAGGTCGCCCAACGCGAGTTCGCGATCTCGCCGGACCGCGACTGGACGATCACCGGCGGGCTGACGTTCGCGGCCGGGCCCCTGAACTGCTACTGCATCCTGCCGCTCACCCGCGCGGTCGAACTGCTGCGCGCCACACCTGGCGAGCGCGCCCTGCTCACCGGCAACGGCGGCTACTTCACCAAGCACAGCGCCATCGTCCTGTCGGGCGAACCCGGCGGCGAGCCGTTCCGGCGCGCCCATCCCCAGGCCGACGTCGACGCGCTCCCGAGTCGCCCGACACCGACCGCACCGGTCAGGACGGGCCGGCTCGAGGCGTACACCGTCACGTACGACCGCGACCTCCTGCCCGAGCGGGCGATCATGGCGATCCTCGACGACAGTGGCGGCCGCCACTGGGCCGAATCGACCGACCGGTCGACGATGGACGAGTTCGTCCGCGTCGACCGATGCGGCGCGGACGTGCACCTCGACGGCACCGCGGCGGCCCTCGCCTGATGGACCCGACGCTGCGACGGCAGTGGGAACCCGACCTGCGGGCGGCGCTCACCGGCCTCTACGGCGACCGTGGCGACGAGGTCGCCACACGGCTGATCGGCTCGGCGACCGATGCCGCGGCGCAGCGACCCGACCGACTTCGCGCCCGGGACGCGGCCCGGCTGGCCGACCCCGACTGGCACCAGTCGAACCGGCGTGTCGGGTACATGGCGTACCTCGACCGGTTCGCCGGTGACCTCCGCGGTGTCGCGAACCGCATCCCTTACCTGACCGAGCTCGGCGTCGACGTCGTCCACTTCCTGTCGGTCATGGAACCGCGCCGCGGCGAGAACGACGGCGGCTACGCCGTCCGCGACTACCTGCGACCCGATCCCCGCCTCGGCACGCCGACCGACCTCGACGCCGCGATCGACGCGCTGCACGACCACGACATCAGCCTGTGTCTCGACTTCGTGCTGAACCACACCGCCGACGACCACGAGTGGGCGGTCGCCGCCCGGGCCGGGTCGGCGTACCACCAGGGCCTGTACCGGCTGTTCGCCGACCGCGCCGAACCCGACCGCTGGGACGAGCACCTGCCCGAGGTGTTCCCGAACCTCGCTCCCGGCAACTTCACGTGGTGCGACGAGCTCGACCGGTGGGTCTGGACCACGTTCCGCGAGTTCCAGTGGGACCTGAACTACGAGAACCCCGATGTCCTCGTCGAGGTCTGCGAGATCGCCCTCTCGCTCGCCAACCGCGGGGTCGACATCCTGCGGCTCGACGCGATCGCGTTCTCCTGGAAGCGCATGGGCACGAACTGCCAGAACCAGCCGGAGGCACACCTCATCGCCCAGGCGCTGCGGGCCACGCTCGCGATGGCTGCACCGGCGACGATCCTGCTGGCCGAGGCCATCGTCGGGCCGCGCGACCTGGTCGGCTACCTCGGCCGGCACGAGCACGAACGACGCGAGTGCGAGCTCGGCTACCACAACCAGCTCATGGTGCAGGGGTGGTCGATGCTGGCGACCGGCCGCGCTGACCTGGCGACCCGGGCGCTGTCACAGCTGCCCGACCCGCCGGGACGGGCGACGTGGTTCACCTACGTCCGCTGCCACGACGACATCGGGTGGGCGATCGACGACGCCGACGCAGCGGCGGTCGGTCTGAGCGGCCAGGCACACCGTGAGTTCCTCGCCGCGTTCTTCCGCGGCGACTTCCCCACGTCGTTCGCGCGTGGTCTCCCGTTCGGCACCAACACCGAGGTCGGCGACGAACGAACCAGCGGGATGACCACCACCCTGGCCGGTGTCGCCGACGCGCTCGATCGAGACGACCCGGCTGCGCTCGACTGGGCGATCCGACGCATCGGGCTGCTGTACGCGATCGCCTTCGGCTACGGCGGCATCCCGATCGTCTACATGGGCGACGAACTCGGGCAGACCGACGACACCGAATGGCGCGACGACCCCGAACGCCGGGCCGACAGCCGCTGGGCGCACCGCCCTGCGTTCGACGACGACCTGGCCGGCCGACGCCACGATGCCGAGTCGATCGCCGGGCGGGTCTGGGCGACGATCGGGCATCTCGTCGAGACCCGGCGGTCGTGCCGCCACCTCGACGACACCGATGCGACCAGTCGGCCGTTCGACACCGGCCATCCTGCCGTGTTCGGCTGGCGGCGCCGGAGTCCGCGCCACGGTGAGTTGATCGGGGTCGCGAACGTGGGCGACGTGCCGGCGTCGATCGCACCACCGATCAACGTCGAACCGGGCGTGCGTGACCTGCTCGATCCGACGGCCGATCTCGTCTGGCAGCTGCCACCGCTCACGGTGCGCTGGGTCGCCGCGCCCGGCCCGTTGCCGCCGACCCCCGCGCCGCCGAGCTGAGGGTCGACCGGGGTCGGTCGGCGGTCGGGGTCAGTCGGCGATCGGGCGGGGGTCGAGGCCCGCGGCCCGGTAGCAGGCGTCGATGATCTCCATGTTGCGCACACCGTCCTCGGTGGTCGTCGGGAACGGCGCGCCGTCGACGATCGCGTCGCGGAAGGCGACCAGCTGATGCATGTAGGTCGCCGTCGTCTCGGCCGGCTCGTGCCAGACGCGATCGCCGAGGTCGACGATCAGCATCGAGTTGCCATGCTGCGGTGCCAAGGGATTGGTCGCCAGCAGCGTGCCGTGCTCACCCGTGACCCGGAGCCACGCCTCGACCGACGCGCCCGGGGCGATCATCGACGAGTGCACACGGCCGGTCACGCCGGACGGCCATCGCAGCTCGGCGCCGAGCGACCCGTCGACGCCGTCGACCGGGCACACGGCGTCGGCCGACACGACATCGGGGTCCTCCCCGGCCGCGAAGCGCGCCCACTGGATCGAGTAGCAGCCGAGGTCCATCGTGGCGCCGCCGCCGAGCGGGAGATCCCAACGGATGTCGTCGCGACCGATCCACCCGTCGGGGATGTCGAACGACGCGTCGATCCGGTCGATCCGGCCGAGCTCGCCCGACTCGATCACCTCGCGGATTCGGGTGGCGTAGGGGTGGTAGCGCCAGTGGAACGCCTCCATCACCACGACGTCGGCGTGCGCACCGGCTGCCTCGGCGATCCGGCGGGCGTCGTCGGCGTTCGACGCGAGCGGCTTCTCGCACAGCACGTGCTTGCCGGCCTCGATGGCGGCGATCGCCCACTCGCGATGCAGCGACGCCGGGGTGCCGATGTACACCGCGTCGACGTCGTCGGCGCCGATCAGCTCCTCGTACGAGCCGTAGGCATCCGGTGCACCCCATCGGTCCGCCGCCTCGCGGGCCCGGCTCGCGTCACGGGCGGCGACGGCCTGCAGTTCGACGCCCTCGACGTCGGGCAGCGGATCGATCACCGCCTTCTGCGCGATGCGCGATGCCGCGACCAGTCCCAGTCGAACGTTCGGAGTCGTCATACCCCGCCGACCCTACCCCCCGTTCATGTCGCGCTCAGCGGGCGCATCCCCGCTGAGCGCGACATGAACGGGGGCATCGGGGGTCAGGGGGCCTCGAACATGTCGCTCGGGACGTCGGCGGTCTTCTTGCCGGCGATCGCGTAGTAGAAGATCGGCTCGCCGTCGATCGACAGCCGGTGGCGGTAGCGCTCGAGGTGGTGGATCTCGAGGTAGTCGGTGAACACGAGCTCGCGGATCGTCCGGTTGAGGTCGGCGGTCTCGCGATGGTCGAGGAAGGTGTCGCGGATGTTGAACGCGACCCAACCACCGGCGTCGATCATGTTGAACGCGTTCACGAACGCTGCGGGCGGGATGTCGCCGAAGCCGAGCGCGGCGACCGTGGTCAGGCAGTCGAGCGACCAGTGACCGAGCTCCTCGACCATCTCGTCGGTCGGGTTCGCGAAGTCGCCGACGAGATAGGCGTCGTAGATCCCGGGCCGATCGCGCACGAGCGCGTCGTACGCCTCGGGGATGATGTCCGAACCGACGAGCCGAGCCACGCCGTACCTGCGGAGCTCCTCCCCCATGATGCCGTTCCCGGCGCCGAGGTCGAGGACGCGCAAGGTCGAACACTCCTCCCCGGCCTGCGTGACCGCCGACGCGAGGATCGACGCCACCTTGGCCGGCGACGCGCATTGCAGCCGTTCGTAGAACAGCTGCTCGTACAGCCCCTCGCGACGGTAGATCTCGTCGTAGTCGTGGAAGCGCAGTTGCTGCTCGTCACCATCTTCCTGGATGTAGAAGTAGGCCTCGTCCTGGGCCCGGGCGTCCGAGTCGGAATGCGGCAGGCGGATGCGGTGACGGATCATGCCATCGACCATCCCAGCTCGCGGGCCGAGCCTCAAGCCACGGTTCGGCAGGACGGGATCGACGTCCCCGTCCGGTTCCCGGAGCGACCAAGTCTCGAGACCGAGAGATCGTCGGGACGAGCGGTTCAGGGGGTCGGGCGAGATCAGGCGACGACGAGTGCGACCGCACCGAAGTGGAACGCCGCCGCGACGACCGTGAAGCCGTGCCAGACCTCGTGGTAGCCGAAGCTGCGCGGCCACGGATCGGGACGCCGCAGCAGCAGGATCGGGAAGCCGATCGAGTAGGTCACGCCACCGGCGACGACGAGCGCGAGCTGCGTCGTCGTCAAGTGCGTGCCGAGGACGGGCGCCGCTGCGAGCGCGCACCAGCCCATGATCGGGTACAGCGCGTACCCGAGCCACATCAGCCTGTTGATCGCCGCGAGCTTGATGACGATGCCGACGAGGCCGAGCCCGCCGACCACCGCCAGCAGCGGGATGCCCCACGCCCGGGGCAGGGCCACGAGGCAGATCGGCGCGTACGAGCCCGTGATGAGCAGGTAGATCATCGAGTGGTCGAGCCGCTGCATGATGGCCCGCGTGCGATAACTCTTGGCGAGCCGGTGGTACGCGGCCGAGGTGCCGAACACGGCCAGCAACGCGCCGACGTACACCGCGACGGCCACCCGGGCCGACGTGCGGTCGGCCAGCAGGATCAGGAACAGTCCGGCGGGAATGGTCGCCAGGAACGCCCACGAGTGCAGCACGCCGCGCCATCGCGGCTTGGGGGCCACGAGCACGTCGAACCGGTTCACGGGAGGCACGTCCTCGACGGTAGCGGCCGCCGGCGCCGACGCGGTGGCGCCGAAACCGAACGTTCACGTTCGCGTTCAGCCGTCGCTCAGGTCGTCGCGCCGACCCGCGCTCGCGTCGGCGACGACGGCGAGCACCGAGTCGCCGTACTGGTCGAGCTTGGCCGGGCCGACGCCGCGCACCCGGGACAGCTCGTCGAGCGACGTCGGCAGCGACGCGGAGATACCGGCGAGCGTCTTGTCGTCGAACACGGTGTAGGCCGGCTTGCCGTTGCGAGCCCGGTCGCGGAACTGCCGCAGGAGGTCGAACGCCAACGCGCTCGACGGTTCGACGCCGCCGGGCCGCGGGCCGAGGCGACCGCGCTGGCGCCCCTGCGTCTCGACCTTGCTGCCGAGCGGGAACCGCCGCACGGCGTCACCGCACCGTGCCACGGCCGCCTCGGGCTCGAGCTCGGTGACGACCCACTCGTGGCCCTGGTCGACGAGCACCAGCCCTTCGACCGCGATCACCCGATCGCGGTCGAGCAACGGGTGGTCGGGAGACGACGAACCGGACGACCCCGATGATCGTGACGACGCCGCGCGGCGGACCGCCGGCGGCGGTTCGGGCGGGAGCGTCGAGGGGTCGGGCGGGTCGGTCGTGAGCTCGGCGACGAACGGGCTGGGCGGGTCGGCGGCGACGACGGTGACGTGGCGTGCCGCCCGGGTGATCGCCACGTGGAAGAGCCGCCGCTCCTCCTCGTGGTCGTCGGCCAGACGGTGCGGGTACTGCTCGGCGCCGGCTTCGTGGACGACGACCGACGGCCACTCCTGACCCTTGACCCGGTGCACGGTGGCCAACGTGACGCCGTCGTCGGCCCGCCGGGTCATCAGCCGGTCGCGCAGCCAGCCGTGGAACATCGACGGATCCGGCTGCATCGCTGCCAGCTGCCGGAGTGCGAGCAGGTCGTCGCCCTGCGACCCGCGGTTCATCCCGCGGCGCGTGTGGTCGAGGGTCGTCACGGCACCGCCGAGCCCGATCTCGTCGACGAGTGCGGCGACGACGACCGGTGTCGTCGCGGCACCGTCGAGCAGGGTGGCGAGTCGTTCGACGTCGTCGGCGAACTCGGCGACGCGGGTCGAGTCGCGTTCGTTGTTCAGCCGGTCGGCCAGCCGTCGCAGGCCGGCGACGTCGCGCTGCTCGCCGACCCAGTCGCCGATGCGGGGGTGGAGCGACCGCGACGGCCGACGGAGCGCCTCGTCGAGATCGTCGGGGGCGAACGGGCGCCCGGACGCCAGGCGCAGCCATGCGAGCGCGGCGCGTACCGCAGTGCGCTCGAGGAAGTCGCCGCCGACGCCGCCGGCGATCGGTACCCCGGCATCGACGAGGCCGACCTGGACCGGTGCGAGCACCGCGTTGACCCGAGTGAGCACCGCCACGTCGGCAGGTGGTGCGTCGGCGAGCGCCGCCCTGACCGCGCCGACGGTCGCCGCCACCGTGTCGTCGGCGTGCACGACGTTCCAGCCGTCGGTGGGGGCCCCTGGTGTCGCAGCGCGAATGGTCTTCGCGACGCGTCGGCGATTGTGACGCAGCAGTCGGTCGGCGATGTCGACCACGCCCGCCGGACAGCGATAGTTGACCTCGAGGGGGTGATCGCCGGCACCGGGGAACCAGCGTGCGTAGTCGATGAGCCAGGCGGGGTCGGCGCCGTTGTAGCCGTAGATCGTCTGGTCGTCGTCGCCGACGCCGAACACGGCGCCGGCCGGCCCGGCCAGCAGCCGGACGAGCAGCAGGTGCGCCGGGGTCAGGTCCTGGAACTCGTCGACGAGCAGCAGTCGGCACGCCCGGCGCGCCGCATCGCGGGCGTCGGGGTCGGTGAGCAGCACCCGGATCGCCCGATCGATCTGGCCGTCGAAATCGACGGCGCCGTCGCGCTCGAGCGCTGCCAGGTACTGCGGCACGACCTCGGTCAGGCCGTCGACGTCGCCCCCGTAGCGCAGCTCGACCTCCGCTGGCTCGACCAACCCGAGCCGCACGAGGCTCAGGGCGTCGATCCAGGTCGCCAGCGGATCGGTGTTGCGGCGGCGGGGGGTGGCGACGAGCCGCCCGAGGTGGCGGCGGACGTCGGGCTCGTCGATCGTGCGCCACGACCGCCGCTGGGGCGCGAACGGCGGCGTGCCGTTGACGATCGCCAACGCGATCGAGTTGAGGGTGCGGACCTGGATGCCCGGCACGTCGGCCGTCCGGACCCGCATCTCGTCCTGGGCACGCCGGTTGAACGCCACGAGGCACACGGCCGAGGGCGGCACGTGCCAGCCGTGCACGAGGTGGCGGGCGCGGGCGGTGAGCACCCGGGTCTTGCCCGAACCCGCCGGCGCGATGATGCGGGCCGCTCCGGTGTCGTGGGCGACGGCGGCGAGCTGGTCGGGTGCGAGGTCGTCGGTCGGCTCGTTCGCGCCCGGCCCGGTGAGCGAGCCGTGCTCGATCGCGACCCGATGGACGACGTCGGAGACGCCGAGGTGGCGCGGCACGCCCCCGTCGAGCCACAGCTCGGCACCGTCGGGGCCGACGACGTCGGCGCCGCCGGTGACGGATGCGCCGAGCGCAACGGCACGGTCGACCAGCCACCACCGTGGCGCCGCCGCGTCACGGGCGTCGATCGAGTTCGACCAGACCGCGTGGTGCAGGTGCTCGAGCTCGAAGCCGAACCCGACACCGACGGCGAACGGGTCGCGCTGCTCGACCGGGCGCGGCGGATCGTCGAACGGGACGGCGAGCTCGATGACCGAGCCCGGCTGGGCCCGGAGCCGCTCGATGGTCGAGGCGGGGTCGGCGATCGCCTCGGCATCGACGACGACGCGGGGCGCACCGTGCCAGTCGTCGGGGGCCTCGGCCCCCGGACCGACGATCACGTGACGGCCGAGCGCCGCCGGCCCCCGGCGCAGCGCGACGCGCTCCGACGCCTCGCCGGGCTGCGGCCGAGGGCCCCGAGCGACCGACGCAGCCGGCGTCGGTGCGGGCGAGGACGTGGACGACGCAGCGGACGACGCGGCGGGCGACGACGTGGACGAGGAGGCGGTCGACGACGTGGACGACGCGGCGGACGACGACACGTCGGGCGCCGCCTCGGCGCCCTGGTGATCGGACCAGCACTGCTTGACGTCGGCCGGACGCTCGTGTTCGCCGCCGCAGTAGACGCA
>JAUHYJ010000614.1 GCA_030425785.1 Acidimicrobiia bacterium
TCCTGAGCTTCTACCTGAAGGCGCCGCAGGCACGCGGCGACAGCGAGGTCGAGCACGACCTGTTCATCCAGCAGACCAAGCTGAAGAACACCCTGCGCGAGTGGATGGGCGAAGAGCCCGTCACCCACTCCGAGGCCGGCTGACCCACGCGCAGCCCGGCGACCGTCAGGTTCCCGGGCGTGGCGCCGTGCGTCCGAGCTCGGAGACGACGAGATCGACCCGCCGATCGTGCCGGTCGACGGGAAGCTCGTCGACGATCTGCGCGGCGAAGCACACGCCGATGACGGTGCAGTCGTCGCGCACGCCGGCGAGGACCCGGTCGTACCATCCGCCGCCCTGACCGAGCCGGTCGCCGTCCGGCGTGAACGCCAGCCCGGGCACGATCGCGACGTCGATCGCGGTCGCGTCGGCGGGCGGTTCGGCGTCGGGCGACGCCGCCGGGACGACCAAGTGCTTGCCGAGCTCGCGACACCAGGCGAGGAACGGCGCACTGTCGGGCTCGCCGGGCTTCGCCTCGTACGCCATGATCGTCCGCGCCGACCGGACCGACGGCTCGTCGCGCACGTGGGCCCACAGCTCGACCGATCGATCGGCGACGTCGTCGACGGTCAGACGGAGCTCGCGCATCCGGCGGCGCAGCTCGCGTTTGCGGTCACCGATCTCGTCCGCCATCGCGGCGCACTCTAGTCTCGAGGTTGATGAGCGATTCCGACGACCCGATCTTCGACAGCAAGCAGTTCCGCACCGTCCTCGGCCACTTCCCGACCGGGGTGACGATCGTGTCGGGCATGGACGGCGACAGCCCGGTCGGGTTCACCATCGGTTCGTTCACGTCGGTCTCCCTCGACCCGCCGCTGGTCGGCTTCCTCCCGATGGCGAGCTCGGCCACCTGGGAGGCCATCGAGCGCAGCGGTTCGTTCTGCGTCAACGTGTTGTCGCGCGATCAGGCCGACCTCTGCTGGAAGTTCGCGAAGAGCGACAACGAGTCCGACCGGTACGACGACGTCGCCTGGCATCCGGCGTCGACCGGGTCGCCGATCATCGACCGCGCGGTCGCATGGATCGACTGCACGATCGAGCAGGTGTACGAGATGGGTGATCACCTGTTCGTGCTCGGCCGCGTCGTGGCGCTCGAAGCCGACGCCGACCACGACGGCAACGGCCCGTTCCCACTGCTGTTCTTCAAGGGCACGCTCGGCGGGTTCGCGGCCGAGGGCTGACCCGTCCTGCAACACGGCCGCAACGGCGGCAGACTGGTGTCGTGAACAAGCGCGGCGACACCTGCGGCGAGCTCGAGGGCAGAGCGTGAACAAGCGCACCCTGCTCGCCGCCGCGCTCGACGTGGCCTCGATCATCGTGTTCGTCGCGATCGGCCGACGCGAGCACGACGAGAGCGGTGCCCTCGCCGGCATCGCCGAGACCGCCGCGCCGTTCCTGATCGGGTTGCTGGTCGCGTGGGTGGCCGCCAAGGGGTGGAAGCATCCGGCGTCGATCTTCACCGGGCTCGCCATCTGGCCGACGACCGTGCTCGTCGGCATGATCTTCCGGCGGCTCGTCTTCGACGCCGGCACGGCACCGGCGTTCGTCGTCGTCGCCACCCTGTTCACCGGCATGTGCCTGATCGGCTGGAGAGTCGTCGCACGCTTGGTCCGCCGTCGCAGCGACGCGCCCGGCGGCGCCGTGTCCGTCCGCTGAACGCGGCCGTCGACACACCCCCTCGTCAGAATGGCAGCGGTGGAATCGAACCTGCGGCTGATCCCGCTCCACATCGCGCTCACCCGGTCGCTCGTCTGGGTCTCGGTGATGGTGCTGTTTACGCGGGCGCGATTCGACCTCGACGGCGCGCTGCTGCTGTCGTCGGTCTACTACCTCTCCGTCGTCGTGCTCGAGGTGCCGTCGGGCTGGATGAGCGACCGTCTCGGCCGGGTCGTGACCCTCCGCCTCGCCGCGCTGTCGTGGATCGTGGCGCACACCCTCTTCCTCGTCGGCGACGACACCTTCTGGGTGATCGCACTGGCCCAGTTTTTCCTCGCCGGCGGTTTCGCCTCGCTGTCGGGCACCGACGTCACCCTCCACTACGACACGCTCGAGGCACTCGGTCGTGCCGGTGAGTTCGCCCGTCGCGAGGCGAAGGTCAGCGCGACCGCCTACGGGGCGACGGCCGTCGCTGCGCTGGTCGGTGGCGCCCTCGGGCTGATCGACCTGCGGCTCGCGTTCGCGGCGTCGCTCGTCGTCGCCGTCGGGCAGTTCGCCGTGACCTTGCGGTTGACCGAGCCGCCGAGCGAACACCACGCCGAACCGCTCGGCCGTCAGCTCGCGACCTGCGCCCGGCTGCTCCGGCACCGGTACGTCGGCTGGATCTTCTTCTACGGCGTGCTCATGGTCACGCTCGAGCACGTCGCGTTCTCGCTGATGCAGCCGTGGCTGACCGAAGTTCTCGGCCGCTCGCCGGACGACGTCGGGGCCACACCGCTCTTCGCGGGTGTCGTGTTCGCGGTCGTCGCCGCGGTCGGCGCCGTCGCCGCCCGGGCGAGCGCTCCGGTCGCCGACCGGTTCGGTGTGATCCCGACGCTGATCGCGCTCGGCGCCGTCTCGGCGATCATCGTGACCGGCATGTCACTGTCGTTCCACGTCGCGCTCCTGGCGCTGGCGGTGTTCCGCAGTGTGCAGGGCGCCGCGGCACCGGTCCTGATCAGCGC
>JAUHYJ010000615.1 GCA_030425785.1 Acidimicrobiia bacterium
CGCTCACCGGCGACTGCACGCTCACCGGCGAGTCGGCCTCGACGATGGCCGGGGGCTGAGCCGCGACGGTCGTGGTCGACACCGGTGACGGGGCCGACACCTGGGCCGGTGCGGGCGGCGACGTTGTGCGTACCGATGCGGCCGACGCGAGCTGGGCGGCGGTCGTCGGAACGACGACGGGCGCGGACAGACGGGGCACGCTGTTCGCCACGTCGTCCATGATGACGGGGCCGGGCGTCGTGGTGTCGGAGTTCGGTCCGGCGAGGGCGAAGCCCCCGATGGCGACGCCGGAGATGGCGCCGACGGTGGCGGCGACCTTCCAGTTGAGCTTGGTGGGGTGCTGGTTCATGTGGTGCTCCTGTTCTCGAAACGTCCCGGTTCCTCCCGGGCTGATGACCATGGTGCGGGCCGGTGGTGGGACGCCGATGAGGCACCCCTGAGACTTCTCTCATCCGATCAGCGCTCGACTGGTCGACACGGCGCCTCCGCGGCAGCGAGATGACGCTCCGCGATGTCGAGCACCCGGGTCGTCGTCGCCTCCCAATCGGGCTGCTGGATCCGGAACGGGCCCGTCGCCAGGCCGATCAGCACTGCCGCCACGCGGGCGTCGACCGACGGACCGGCGTCGGGGGCGACGACGGCGTCCCTCACGCCGTTCACGTACGTGGCGATGCGCGCATCGTCGTTCGTCACGGCCCGGAAGCGCAGATGGCCGAGCAGGGTCGCGATGTCGTCGAGCGGGTCACCCGGCCCGGCGTCGTCGATGTCGAGCAGTCCGATCACCGAGTCGTCGTCGACGACGAGCTGGGCCTCGTGCAGGTCGCCGTGCACCGACTCGGTCGGGACGCGCGCCGCCGCCCACGCGGCGAGCCCTTCGACGATCTCCGAGAGGCGGTGGCGAGCGTCGGGCAGAACGACGCCGAGCATCGCCGCATGGTGCGGCGCATCCTCGATCCGCGACCGCACCGGCGGCATCGCGGACAGGTCGACGGACCGGAGCGCGTCGAGCAGTGCCGTGTACCGCTCGGCGGGCGGGAGCCGACGAACACCCTGCTTCAGCCGGTCGCGCAGTGTGGTGCCCTCGATCGCCGACATCGCCATCCATCCGTCGCCGACAGCGAGCACGCGCGGGACCGGGAGCCCGGCCGCACGGAGTCGCTCGTGCCGTTCGACCAGCGATGTCGTCGTCGGCGGCGGAACGACCTTCACATAGAGCCTGCCGGCCGGACCGTCGACCCTCACGACCGCGCGCTCGGTCGGTCGATACGCGACGACCTCGAGCTGCGGGTTCGGCCCGACCAGCGATGCGAGGCGATCGTCGACCAACCCGGGCGTCACCATCGCCGCCAGGTCGGGCAGGATCGGATCGAACGGCCAGCGCCACACGCCGACCGACAGCGTCCCGCCGCTCGCCGTCTCGGCCTCGACCGCCAACGTGCCCGGGTGGGGACCGGCGATCGTGGTGCCTGCGAGCACCGTGTCGCGCTTCATGGTGCCGTCGCGGCGGATGTCGCAGCGGTAGCGGACGACCAGGTCGGACTGCGGGCGGTACTGCACGTCGCTCGTGCGGCAACCGACGAGCTCGCCGCCCGTCGCCGGCGGCCGGGCCGGTGAGGTGCGCAGCGGCCGGGAGCAGGGCGTCGTCGATCATCACCGGTCGATCGTGCGCCCGGCGGATGTGAGCGGCGTGACACACCGATGAGAAGGCTCTCATCGGTGCGACCGATCAGGCGGGCATGCGATATCCCATGCCGCGGACCGTCTCGATCGTGCCCTCACCGAGCTTGCGCCGCAGGTACCGGACGTAGACGTCGACGACGTTCGACCCGGGGTCGAAGTCGTAGCCCCACACGTGGGACAGCAGCTGCTCGCGGGCGAGCACCTGGCCGGGGTGACGCATGAACGTCTCGAGCAGCGCGAACTCGCGTGCGGTCAGCTCGACCGTGCGGTCGCCACTGTCGGCTCGACGCGAACGGAGGTCGAGCTGGACGGCGCCGACCTGGAGCACGGTCGTCTCGCCGCCGCGGTCGTCGGTGCGGAGGCGCAGCCGGATCCGTGCGAGCAACTCCTCGAAGCGGAACGGCTTGGTCACGTAGTCGTCGGCGCCCTGCTCGAGGCTGCCGACGGTGTCGTCGACGCCGTCGCGTGCCGTCAGGACGAGGACCGGGAGGCGTTCGCCCCGGGCCCGGATCGTGCGGAGCACGTCGCGACCGTCACGCCCCGGGAGACCGAGGTCGAGGATCATCAGGTCGAACGAGTCGTCGCGCGCGAGCGCGACCGCGCTGTCGCCGTCGCCGACCGCGACCGTCGTGTACCCGTTGGCCCGCAGGCCCTTCTCGAGGAACGACACGATGCGGTCCTCGTCCTCGACGATCAGGATGCGGGTCATGGCAGGTCCTCCGGTACCGGGTCGACGGGCAGCTCGATCGTGAACCGGGCACCGCCCGCAGGGTCGTTCTCGGCGATGGCACGTCCGCCGTGGCCACGCGCGACGGCGTCGACGATCGACAGGCCGATCCCCATGCCTTCTGACCGGTGAGCACGGCTGGCCGCGCCGCGGAACCGGCGCTCGAACAGTTGGCCGATCACGTCGTCGTCGAGGCCGGGACCGGTGTCGTGGACCCACAGTCGAGCCGACCGATCGCCGACCTCGACGCCGATCGAGATCCGGTCGCCGTCGGACGTGTGCTGCACTGCGT
>JAUHYJ010000616.1 GCA_030425785.1 Acidimicrobiia bacterium
CCCGCGCTTCGGGCTGCCAGGGTGGCGATCGTCGCCGGCCGTGGCAGGATCGACACGTGAGCCTCACCACGTATCGCCTCGACCGCGACGGCGCCGACCGGCTGCTGTTCCTGTTCCACGGCTGGAGCGCCGAACAACACCACCTGGCCGCCTACGTCCCCCTCGTCGACCCCGACGAGCGATTCACGGCGGTCTGTCCGCGTGGCCTCGACGACCTCCCCGAGGGCGACGGCGCCTCGTGGTACGACCGCTCCGGACCGTCGCCGGTGCCGGCATCGTTCCAGCGCGCGGTCGACGCGCTCGTCGAGTTCACGACCGTCGAGATGGAGGCCGCCGGCATCCCGCCCGAGCGCACCGTGCTCGGCGGCTTCTCGCAAGGCGGGTTCCTGTCTCTCGCGCTGGCACTGCGGCCGGGCGCCCCCCGCTACGCCGGTGTGTGGGCGATGTGCTGCGCGCTGCCGGAGGTCGACGGTGTCGAGCTCGACCCGGCACCCGGTGCCGGCACGCCGGCGCTGATCCAGGTCGGTGAGCGCGACCAGATCATCACGCCCGACCGCGGGCGGGCCGCGGCGGCAACGCTCCGGGACGCCGGCTGGAACGTCACCGAGGCGGGCTACGACATGGCCCACAGCCAGACCATCGAGATGATGGTCGACGCCCGCAGCTGGCTCGCTCAGCGCTGACGACTCCGCCACGTAGCGGACGCGGGCGCGTCGGTACCATGCGGCGATGACGACCACCGCCCCGGGACCGGCTGCACGGCCGGCGGGTGCCGGTCTCGGCGGCCTGCTCCGTCACGACGGCTTCCGGGCGGTGCTCACAGCGAACGTGCTGTCCGCCACCGCGTTCGGCGCGTCCCGGTTCGTGTTCGTGTGGCTCGTCGGCGAGCTGACCGACTGGAACCCGGCGACGGCGATCCTCGGGATCGTCATCGGGCTGCCACCGCTGTTCCTCAGCGCGTGGGCCGGCGCGCTGACCGACCGCCTGTCACCACGCCGGCTCGGGCCGCTGCTGTTCGGCTGCGGTGGGGTGCTGTTCGCCGGCACGGCGCTGCTCGTGTCGTCGGACGCGATGACGGTGCCGCTCGCGATGGTCTGCGCGCTCGTCACCTCGGTCGCGCCGTCGATGCTCATCCCCATGATCCAGGCGTTGGTGCCGAGCGTCGTGCCCGAGGGCCGGCTCATGCAGGCGGTCGCGTTGCAGAACCTCAGCATGATGGTGTCGACGATGGGCGGCATCTTCGTCGGCGGCGCCGTCATGCAGGCGTTCGGGACGGCGGCGGGGTTCGTGCTGCTGACGGTCGCCTGCGCGATCGGTGCGATGGTCACCCGTTCGCCCGCCGTACCCGAACGCCTCGCCGGGGCGTCCGACCAGCGCGGCACGATCCGTGACGGCTTGCGGATCGCGCTGCGCAACGAGCCGTTGCGTTCACTGCTCGGCATGACCGCCGTGTTCGGCATCGCGATCGCGACCTCGATGCTGCTGCTCCCCGAGTTCGCCCGCGACGTGCTCGGTCAACAGTCGCTCAAAGCGAGCCTGCTGAACGTGTTCATGAGCGTCGGCATGATGACGACCTCGATGGTCCTCGCGACGCGATGGAGCCCGCGCCGCCCCGGCTGGCTGCTCAGCGTGCTCGCCGCGACCGCACTCGGACTGGGGCTCGTCGCGATCGGGTCGTCGCGCACCTACTGGGTGACCGCCGTCGCGTGCGTGGGCTGGGGGCTGTTCGGCGGCGTCGCGATGACGATGCTGCGCACCCTCACGCAGGCCTCGACGCCGCCCGAGGTCATGGGCCGGATCATGGGTCTCGCGGCGCTCGCCCAGAACGGCGTCTTCCCGCTCACCGCAGTGCTCCTGTTCGGGCTCGTCGCCGGGTTCGGCGTCGCGACCTCGATGGTGCTGATCGGCGTGCTCTGCTGCGTGCTGATGACGATCATCGGGCTGATGCGCCCGCACGTGCGGGCGATCGTCTGAGCCTCGCCGGCTCCCGTTCCCGGGTTCAGGGGACGAGCAGCACCTTGCCGGTCGTCTGCCGACCCTCGAGCGCGCGATGGGCGTCGGCGGCATCGGCCAGCGGATACCGCGCCCCGATGCGCACGTCGAGCCGACCCGACTCGTGCCAGGCGTACAGGTCGTCGGCGCGCGCCTGGATCTCGGCGGCGGAGGTGATGTGGTGGAACAACGTCGGTCGGGTGAGGAACAGCGATCCGTTCGACGACAGCTCGAGCGGCGAGATCGGCTCGACCGGACCGGATGCGTTGCCGAACGTCGCCATCATCCCCCGGGGCCGGATCAGCGACAGGCTCGGACGGAACGTCGAGGCGCCGACGCCGTCGTACACCACGTCGAGGGGTCGCTCGGTGCCGGCGATCTCGCGGATCGCGTCGACGAAGTCGACGTCGCGGTAGAGCACCGTGTGGTCGGCACCGGCCGCCGTCGCGAGCTCGGCCTTCTCGGGCGTGCCGACGGTCGTGAAGACCTCGGCACCCTTCAGCTTCGCGATCTGGATCAGCAGCAGCCCGACGCCGCCGGCACCGGCGTGCACGAGGCAGCGGTCGCCGTCGCCGAGCGGGAAGGTGTCGGTGGCGAGGAAGTGCGCGGTCATGCCCTGCAGCGGCATCGCTGCGGCGACCTCGTCGGACGTGCCGGTCGGCACCTTCATCACGGCATCGGCCGGGACCGCGACGCGCTCG
>JAUHYJ010000617.1 GCA_030425785.1 Acidimicrobiia bacterium
TGCCGGGTTCGCGGTGGCGTCGTTCGACAAGCGCGGCGCGGGCGACTCGGGTGGCGTCTGGTGGACGACCACGATCGAGGAGCAGGCCGACGACCTCGTGGCTGCCGATGCCGTCGTGCGCGACCGACTTCCCGACGTCCCGGTCGCCTGGTTCGGCCACAGTCAGGGCGGGTGGGTCGTCGTCGAGGCCGCCGGCCGAGCGGTCGGCGGCCGCTCGCCGATGGCGGTCGTGGTGAACTCCGGCCCCGGTGTCGGCCCTGCGGCGCAGGAGCGGCATGCGCTCGCGGTCGCCTCCGGCCCGCCCGCCGACGAGGCACTCCTCATGTACGACCGCCTCGTCGACCTCGCCCGTCGTCGTGCGCCCCTCACCGAAGCCCGGGCGCTGGTCGACGGCACCCCGGCGATCGGCGGGCTCGCAGGGTGGACCGCAGACGAGCAGGCCTGGACCTCGGTGTGCGCAGTGATCCCGTACGAGCCCGAACCCGCGCAGCGCCGGCTGACGGCGCCGACGCTGGTCGTGTTCGGTGAGCTCGATCCCATCGTGCCGGTCGAGGTGAGCATCGACGCGTTCCGCGAGCGGGTCGACGGCGAGCTGCTGACGGTGTCGGTGATCCCCGGCGGTGATCACCGGATGGGCGACGGCGATCGTCTGGTGTCGCCGTACCCCGACGTCGTCGTGCGCTACCTGACCGTCGTGGCCACCAGGGACATGGCCACCGGCCGTCCGTCCGCATCGAGTTCGACCGACGACGGTTCGGGTACGTAGCCCGCGTCGGTGATCGTGTCGGCGACGCAGTCGACGAGCCGGGTCGCGACCGTCTGACCGGGGCAGGCGTGGCGGCCTGCCCCGAACGGCAGGCCGGCGGCGCCGATCTCGATCGTGACCTCGGTGTCGGCGAGGATGCGATGCCCGCCGATCTGCACGTCGCAGCGAGCGACGCGGCGGGTGCGCGGCACCGCGGGCGCACGCTCGGCGGCCTGCACGATCGCGGCGAGTCGTGCCAGCAGCAGCGCTGCCGTCGCGTCGGTGTTCTGGTACAGCACCGACATCGCGGCGACCGGTTCGAGGCCTGCTGCATCGGCCCGGGCGAGCAGCCGCTCCGTCGCCGCGTCGGCACGCTTCGACGGAGCCGCGCCGCGGCCGATCACGGCGACCATCGCGTGCACGTCGTCGACGAGGCGATCGTCGACGACGATGCCGAGCGCCACGGCGACGGCCTCGGTCGGCACGTGCCGGGCCAGCTCGGCCGCGTCCAGCCGAGCGCCTCCGAGCCGGGCCGTGGTGGCGGCACGTGCGGCCTCGCTCAGGTCGTCGACGTCGAGGCGATCGATCAGCTCGACGACGGCCGCTCGGCGAGCCGCGTGCGCCGCGCCGCCCGTGAACCGCGCCATCGCCGAGCGCAGGCGCATCGTCGCGCCGTCGTCATCGACGTGCGGAGGGTGGGGGACGAGGTCGGCATGCTCGAGCGCGGCCCGCACCTCGTCGGGCCGATCGAGCCTCATGCGTCGACCGACGGCGCGCATCGTTCGAACAGCGCGCGGTGGAACGGCCCGTCGTCCGGGCGCACCGCCCCCAACTGGGCGGGTGTCGGGAACACCCGCGCCACGCCGGCGTGCTCGGCGCCGTCCACGGGTGTCCCGTACCGACGAGCGAGGTCGGCGAGCTCGGCGCCCGCGCGTATGCCGAAGACCCGATCCGCGAGCTCGCGCACCTCGCGCTCGAACGTCGACCAGGGTCCCGGAGGGGTCACACCGAGCTCGTCGAGGCACAGCAGACGTCGGACACGCGCCACCTCGTCGATCAGGCCGGTGACCGCTGGGAGGTGGGCGACGACGCCGATCGTGTGCGCGTCGACCGGCTCGACCTCGATGACGCCGGGATGTCCGCAGACCGTCGTCGCCCGTCGGTACACGCCGTCGCGCACGGACTCGACACCCTCGATCGCACGATCGGCCAGGCGGTGCAGGACGGCGTCGCCGTCGAGCGGGCGGTGGGCCCGCAGCGTGAGCCGGAGGCCGCCGTCGATCGACGACGCATCACGCCGGCGTCGCTTCCGACGCAGTTCGGTCGGTGACGCACGGAACGTCGATCGCACCACCTCGTTCATCGACCGCAGGCTCGAGAAGCCGGCGGCGAACGCGATCTCGGTGACGGTCAGGTCGGTCTCGTCGAGCAGAGCGCGGGCGAAGTGAGCACGCCGCCCGGTGGCGACCTGTGATGGTGTCGCCCCGACGGCGTCGGCGAACAGTCGCCGGAGGTGACGGGCGCTGACGCCGACCTCGCGCCCGAGGTCGTGCTCCGCACGGCCGTCGAGGAAGCCATCGCCGATCAGGATCAACGCGCGAGCGACGACCGGGTCGGTGGCGGCCGATCTCGTGACCAACGGCAGGCGATCCGGGCGGCACCGCAGGCAGGGCCGGAACCCGGCCGCCTCGGCCTCGGCGGGCGAGCGGAGGCGTGCGGTGTTGGCCGGGTTCGGTCGTCCGGCGCACCCCGCTCGGCAGTAGATGCCGGTCGTGTGCACGACGTTCACCGCCCCGCTGCCACCATCCGACCACTTCACGGTCACCAGCGTGCCACCGGGCCCCGGCGAGCACCGGCAGGATCCGGACGTGGAGCTCGTCGGGGCCGTGATCCGGCCGACGACGAGGGTGCCGCCGGGTCAGTCGCCTTCTTTGACCGCCCGGAGGA
>JAUHYJ010000618.1 GCA_030425785.1 Acidimicrobiia bacterium
GACGTCGCTCGTCCCCGTCCAGCCACAGGGCGAGCGCACGCCGTTCTTCTACGTGGCGCCGTTCCTCATCACATCGCTGAGCTTCGCCGGGCTCGGGCGCGCGATCGGCGACGACCAGCCGCTCTACGTGTTGCAGCCGCAGGGGATCGACACCGACGACCCGGTGCACGACTCCGTGGCCGCCATGGCGGCCCACTACGTCGACGAGCTCCGCACGGTGCAGCCGCACGGACCGTACGTGATCGGCGGCCACTGCGCCGGCGCGACGCCGGCGCTCGAGATGGCACGCCTGCTGCGCGCGGAGGGCGAGGTCGTGTCGCTGCTCGTCATCGTCGACGGCGAGCCACCCCACGTCTCGCGTCCCCGGCCCGGCATCGTGACGTACGTCGTCGACCGTGTGCGTCACTACCGGAGCGATGGTCGTCTCCTGCATGCGATCGCCTGGAGCCTGCGGGTGGCGGCCGAGCGCGTGATCTACCGACGCGTCGGCTCGGGGCGACGACGCGAACTCGCCGAGCTCCGGTCGCGCCACGCCCAGGCGCACGCCGAGTACGTCCCGGGCGACCCGGTCGACGTCGGCGCGATCCTGATCAGGAGCGCCGAGTGGATGCCGAGCCCCGAGCACGACTGGCTCCTTCGATGGAGCGAGCTGATCACGGGTGAGCTCGGGCTCGCCTCGGTGCCGGGGACCCACGCGGGTCTCGTCTCCGTCGAGCAGGCCGGCGCGCTGGCCGAGGTCCTGCGCGCTGCGATCGATGCGGCAGCCGTGCCGGACCGCGGCTGACCGACCTCGAACTCGCCGACCACGGGTGCACCGCGACGCCGCGGAATATCCCGTCGTGGCCGTGCGTTGGATCTTGCTGTACCCCCATCGTCCATGCCCATCGTTGACGACGCCGACGGAAGGAACACCATGTCGACCACGACCCTGACCATGCAGAACTTCGAGGAGACGGTGACCGGCGACGGCATCACCCTGGTCGACTTCTGGGCCGAGTGGTGCGGGCCGTGCAAGATGTTCGGCCCCATCTTCGAAGAGACGGCCACCGAGAACCCCGACGTCACCTTCGCCAAGGTCGACACCGAAGCCGAGCAGCAGCTCGCCGGGACGCTCGGCATCATGTCGATCCCCACGCTGATGATCTTCCGCGACGGCATCCAGCTGTTCAGCCAGGCGGGCGCCCTGCCGAAGTCGGCGCTCGACGACCTGCTCCGCCAGGTCCGCGAGCTGGACATGGACGAGGTCCGCCAGCAGCTCGCCGACCAGACGACCGGCTGACCACCACAGATCCCCCCTCGCCGCCCGGCGATCCGGTCCTCCCCCCAGCCGGATCGCCGGGCGCAGTCGCGTCGGGGCCCGGTTAGCCTGCGCCCCGGTATGGAACGGTTCGGACTGGTCGGGCTGCCCAATGCGGGCAAGTCGTCGCTCTACAACGCACTCACCGGCGGCGGCGCGCTCGCCGCGCCCTATGCCTTCGCCACGAAGGACCCGAACATCGGCGTCGCCCGGGTGCCCGACAGCCGGCTCGACCGATTGTCCGACATGTCACAGTCGAAGAAGACGATCCACGCCGCGGTCGAGGTGGTCGACATCGGCGGGCTCGTCGAGGGCGCGTCGAAGGGCGAGGGTCTCGGCAACAAGTTCCTCGCCAACATCCGCGAGGTCGACGCGATCGTGTTCGTCCTGCGCGCCTTCGAGGACGACGACGTCCCCGGCCCGTCCGACCCGCTCGAGCACCTGCGCGTCGTCGAGCTCGAACTCGCGCTGGCCGACCTCGAGACGGTCGAGAAGCGACTCGCCGACGTCGAGCGCCGTTCGAAGCTCGACAAGACGCTCGGCGACGACCTCGAAGCGCTCCGCCTCGCGAACGACTCGCTGTCCGCCGGCCTCCCGCTCTACCGCGCCGGCCTGACGCCGTCCGTCCGCCAACAGCTCGCCCCATACTTCCTCCTGACGAACCGCCGGGTACTCGTGGTGGTCAACGTCGGCGAGGACGCCGTCGAGCAGGCCGACGCGGCGGCCGACCGGGTCGCTGCCGAGTTCCAGTCGGCGGGCGACAACGTCGAGGTGATCGGCATGTGCGTCCAGCTCGAAGCCGAGGCGGCCGCCATCGAGGATCCCGCCGAGCGTGCCGAGATGCTCGACGGCTTCGGCCTCGGCGAGGGCGCCCTGTTCCGCATGGTTCGCTCCGCCTATCACCTGCTCGGACTGCGTACCTACTTCACGACCGGTGAGAAGGAATCCCGGGCGTGGACGTTCTTCGAGGGATCGACCGCACCGGTGTGCGCCGGCCGGATCCACACCGACTTCCAGCGCGGCTTCATCAAAGCCGAAGTGATCCAGTGGGACGAGCTGCTCGAGCTGGGTTCCTGGCACGCCGCGAAGGACGTCGGCAAGATCCGTGTCGAGGGCAAGGACTACGTCGCCCAGGACGGCGACGTGATGGAGTTCCGCTTCAACGTCTGACAGCGTCGCCGTCGCGCGTCGTGGCGGCCGCTCGAGCCTCAGTTCATCGGGATGAGGCGAACCCGCTCCTCGATCGAACGCGACGCCACCGCTGCGAGGAGCACGCACAGGCCGAGCATGATCGCCTCGATGGCCGAGAAGAACGTGATCGACTCGAGCGCGTCGGTCGTCGCCGTCGGACGATCGAGGCGGGCGGACCAGATCGTGAGCGGGACGAGCA
>JAUHYJ010000619.1 GCA_030425785.1 Acidimicrobiia bacterium
TCGAAATCGAGAGGCTCGACACGCTCGAGTTCGAGAACGCGGCCTTCGCCTATGCGCCGGGAGCGCAGGCGGTCGGAGGCCTCAGCTTCGTGATCCGGCGGGGCGAATGCGTCGGCGTCGTCGGCGAGTCCGGCTCCGGCAAGACGGTGCTCAGCCGCACGATCATGGGCCTGCTGCCCTCGAACGCCGTCAACTCGGGTTCGGTCCGGTTCGCCGGCCAGGAGGTACTCGGGCTCGACTCGAAGCAGATGCGACACCTGTGGGGTCGCGAGATGTCGATGGTCTTCCAGAACCCGATGGTCTCGCTCAACCCGCTCATGAAGATCGGCAAGCAGATCGTCGAGCCGTTGCAGATCCACCTCGGGATGGATCGTTCGAACGCCTGGGACACCGCCGAGCGTCTGCTGCGCGACGTCCGGATCCCGGAACCGGCCAAGCGCCTGCACCAGTACCCCCACGAGCTGTCGGGTGGCATGCGCCAGCGCGTCATGATCGCGATCGCGCTGGCGTGCGGCCCGACCCTGCTGTTCGCCGACGAGCCGACGACCGCTCTCGACGTCACGGTGCAGGCCCAAATCCTCGAACTGATCGGTGAGCAGCGGCGCGAGCGCAACATGTCGGTGATCCTCGTGACCCACGACCTCGGCGTCGTCGCCGGTCACACCGACGAGATCGCCGTGATGTACGGCGGTCGGCTGGTCGAGAAGGCGCCAACGCGAGAGCTCTTCGCCCACATGCGCATGCCGTACACGAAGTCGCTGATGCGCAGCATCCCGAAGCTCGAGGACCCGAGCCACACCCGGCTCCTGACGATCCCCGGGCGGCCGCCCGACCTCGTGCGCCCGCCGAAGGGCTGTCGCTTCGCGCCGCGCTGTGCGTACGCCCGCGACAAGTGCATCGAGCAGGACCCGCCGCTCGTCGTCTCCGACACGTCCGACGACCACGTGTACGCATGCTGGTACCCCGTCGGGTCGCCCGAGTTCGAAGAGCGCGACGCCGAGATCCTGACCCAGGTCGGCATCGGAGACGCCAACTGATGGCGGGCACCGGCAAGGCCCATCTCCGCGAGGGCGAGCGTGTGCTCGTCGTCGAGGACCTCGTCGTCGAGTTCCCGCTCGGGCGCCACCAGACCGTCAGCGCGGTCGCCGGCATCAGCTTCGACGTCGTGCCGGGCGAGACGCTCGGCATCGTCGGCGAGTCGGGGTGCGGGAAGTCGACCACGGGCCGGGCGATCATGCAGATCAACCAGCCCACCTCGGGCAAGGTCGTGTTCCAGGGGCGCGATCTCACCGAACTCCCCCACGAACAGCTCCGCGAGGCCCGCACGAAGATCCAGATGATCTTCCAGGACCCGATCTCGAGCCTGAACCCCCGACGCAAGGTCCGCGACAGCGTCAAGGACCCGCTCGACATCTGGAAGCGCGGCACCGACGCCGAACGACTCGCACTCGTCGACCGGATCCTCGAGAACGTCGGCATCGACCCCGAACGCGCCGCGGAGGCACGCCCGCACGAGTTCTCCGGCGGCCAGTGCCAGCGCATCTCGATCGCCCGGGCGCTCGTGCTCGACCCCGAGCTGATCATCTGCGACGAGCCGGTCTCGGCGCTCGACGTGTCGGTGCAGGCCCAGGTGTTGAACCTGCTCGAGGACCTGAAGGAGCAGTACGGGCTGACGCTCATCTTCATCGCCCACGACCTCGCCGTCGTCAAGAACATCTCCGACCGCGTCGCGGTGATGTACCTCGGCAAGCTGTGCGAGGTCGCGAGCAGCGACGACCTCTACTCGAACCCCGCTCACCCGTACACGAACGTCCTGGTCGAGTCGATCCCCGTCCCCGACCCGGATCTGGCGACAGCCGGCACGACGATCGTCGGTGAGCCTCCATCGCCGGTGGCACCGCCGAGCGGGTGCCGATTCCATCCACGCTGCCCGAACGCGGACGAGCTCTGCAGCACGACCGAGCCCGTGATCGAGGAGATCGCACCGGGCCACTTCGTCGCCTGCCATCACCCCAATGCCACCCCGGTCGACGTCGGCGACCACTGAGCCGGTCGCCCGGGTCGTCGACTCGCCCCGTTCGCTCCGGCGCACGCTGTCGATCTTTCGCCACGGCGGACGCGACCCAGCATGCAAGCTCGAGGCGGGGCGATTCCGGTACGCCACGATCACGCCCGACGGCCCGGGGACGATCGAGCTGCGCTGGCAGCGCGACCCGGCCCCCGCCGGCGAGGACGGACTCGACGCGCGGGCGTGGGGCGACGGGGCCGACTGGTTGCTCGACCGCGTCGACCGACTCACCGGTGCCCACGATCGCCACGTCGACTTCGACCACGCCCACCCGGTCGTCGCACGCGCCCTGCGACAGACCCGCTCGACCCGGATCGCGGCCAGCGGGCTGCTGTACCACCAGCTGCTGCCCACGATCATCGCCCAGCGCATCACCGGCGGCGAGGCCGGCCGTCAGTGGGCGACGCTCTGCCACCGCCTCGGCGACGTGCCGCCCGGTCCGCCCGAGGTCACCGATGGCATGCGCCTGCCACCGGCGCCGACGACCCTGCAGGGGCGCCCGGCGTGGTGGTTCCACCCGCTCGGCATCGAGACGAAGCGTGCTCGTACCCTCACCGAGGTCGCCAAGCACCCACGCAAGCTGTTCGAGTGGGGTGACGACCCATCGCTCGCCGCCCA
>JAUHYJ010000620.1 GCA_030425785.1 Acidimicrobiia bacterium
TTGCCGAACGGCTGGTCGCCGTCGGTCTCGATGAAGACCCGGCCGTCGGGGTCGCACCACAGACCGTCGGGTGAGCCGAACGCCGCGTCCGGGTCGCCGTGCGTGTCCTGCTGCGCGAGCACGTAGATGTCGCACTCGAACCTCGTGCCGACGTGGCGATCGTGGTCGCGCCACCGGATGATGTGGCCGAATTCGTTGTTCGCGACCGGGTTGGCCGCGTCGGTCTGCTCCTCGGTGCGACGCGTGTTGTTCGTCAAGGTGCAGTAGACGTCACCGTTCGGCGCGACCGAGGTCCACTCGGGTCGGTCCATCGGCGTGGCGCCGAGCTCGTCGGCCGCCAGCCGCGCATAGGTCAACACCTCGGCCTGGTCGGTGAAGCGGGCCGCCAGCGCCGGGTCGATCGTGAGCTCGAGCCATTCGCCGGTCCCGTCGTCGTCGAAGCGGGCGACGTACAGGGCACCCTCCGAGAGCGGATGCTTCCGCCGGGCGAACGTGCTCTTCCAGTTGTCGGCCGAGACGAACTTGTAGATGTAGTCGAAGCGCTCGTCGTCGCCCATGTAGACGACGGCACGGCCACCTCGCCCGGTCGCGAACGCAGCGCCTTCGTGCTTGAACCGGCCGAGCGCCGTGTGCTTCACCGGCGGCCGGTCGGGGCGCATCGGGTCGATCTCGACGATCCAGCCGAACCGGTTGGCCTCGTTCGCGTAGTCCGGGTTGGTGAGGTCCCAACGGGGGTCGAACGGATGCCACAGGTAGTCGAAACCGGCGGCGCTGAACCCGTAACGAGCCTGCTCGGGCGTCGCAGCGAACTCGCCCGTCGCGCCGAAGTACCCGTTGAAGTTCTCCTCGCAGGTGAGGTAGGTGCCCCACGGGGTGTACCCGTTGCCGCAGTTGTTGATGGTGCCGGCGGGCGGGTTGCCGGCGGGGTTCTCCAGCAGTGCCGAACCGGCGACCGGTCCGTCGAACACGACCGGCGTGTCGGGCGTGATGCGGCGCGACCGACGGCTGCGGACGACGCGCCAGCCGCCGCGACGGCGCTCGATCTCGACGACCGAGACGCCGTGGATCGCCTTCATGATCTCGACGTCGGCGAGCGACTCGGGCAGCGGCTTCCCGAGCACGGCGTCGCTGGTGCCGTACTCGTGATTGATGCACAGCATCCCGCGCGAGCCGTCGCGACGCGTCGGGAAGAACCACATGCCGTCGTGGCCGTTTCCGATCTGCTGGAGCGCCTCGGCAGCGGTCGCCGGCCTGCCGCCGGCGATGTCGGGTCCGCCCGGCTGCAGCGGCGTCCCCCAGGGGATCAACACGCTCCACTCGTAGTCGGGCGAGATGGTCGGGGTCGGGCCGCCCGGGTTCGCGCTCGGCCGGAAGCCGACCAGGTCGCGGGGGCGGCCCCAGCCCCAACCCCAGCGTCGATGGTCGTCGTCGCTCCCCCGCCCGCCTGCCTCGACGACGCTGTCGCCGACGAACGTGACGGCGGCTGCGGCGAATCCGCCGACGAGCACCGAGCGGCGGCTGATGCGGGCGTCGAGCACCTCGTGGAACGGCCGGTTGGAGGTCGGGTTCGAGATTCCGTCGTCGACGGTCATGGGCGGTGTCCTTTCTGGCGGTGAGACAGCTCGCACGGTAGGAAACGAAGATGTCGCGCCAGTGACCGCCCGGCCGCGGACGATTGAACAGCACGCGACTTCCTCGATCGTGCGGCACCAGCCGAGGCTCACCGCACGACGAACACCGCTCGCGACCCGACGAACCGGTCCGTCAGGCGGTGCGGCGACCGCGGGCGCCGATGACGATCAGGCCGACCGAGACGATGGTTCCGATGCCACCCAGCACGATCAGCACGATCCCGATCGGGAGCACTGCGTCCGAGTGCACGCCGATCGTGACGTCGGCGGCGACGCCAGGTGCCCCGTCGGCGTTCATCACGACGACCGACCAGTTGCCATTCCGTGCCACCCAGTCGAGCTGCTGCTCTCCGGGACCGGCGACCTGCTCGGTCCAGAAGGTCTGATCGACCGGTGCCGGAACGACGGCATCTGCCGCGCCGTCGTGGCGGGTGTAAACGGGCCGCCGGTCGACGAAGTCGGTCACCTCGTCGAAGGACGCATCGGCGAGATACGCCTCGACGTCGTCCGTGCGGGCGATCCCGATGAACACGTCATCGGTGGTCGCCGCTCCGTCGGCCCGGATACGGATGTCGAGATCCAGCCAGTCGAGCACCCACGGCCAGTCCTCGTCCTGGGCCGCCTCGTCCCAGAGGTCGACCGATGCGACGGCCACACCGGAGCTCTCGACGCGGTCGAAGGTCGCGTCGAAGTAGCCGTCGTCGGCCACGCTGGTGGCGACGGTGAGGGCGGTCCCGCCCGCGACCATCCCGACGGCGGGCACCAGCATGAGACAACCGACGATGATGGCTGCGATGTGCCATCCCGTGCGCTGCCGTTGCGGGCCGGTCGGGGTCGGCGGCACCGACACGGTCGGTGGACCGGGCGGTACCGGAGCTGTCGGTGGCGGCAGCTGGTCGTGAGGAGTGTCGATCGCGTTCGTCATGCCTTCATCGTCCTCCTCCGAGGGCCGACGTGGAAGGTGGCATCCGGCCCTTTCGCCGTGGGGGTTAACCCCACCACCGGCCCTGCTCGTGGGGAGCCGTCCGCTCGTCCTCCTAGGGTGGTGGTCGT
>JAUHYJ010000621.1 GCA_030425785.1 Acidimicrobiia bacterium
CAAGCGTGCCGTCGACAACGTCAAGCCGCCGCTCGAGGTCAAGAGCCGCCGTGTCGGTGGTGCGACGTACCAGGTGCCCGTCGAGGTCCGTCCTCGTCGTGCGACGACGCTCGCCATCCGCTGGCTGGTCGAGTTCGGCCGGGCGCGTCGCGAGAAGACGATGTCCGACAAGCTCGCCAACGAGCTGATGGACGCCGCCAACGGTCTCGGCGCCGCCGTCAAGCGGCGTGACGACATGCAGAAGATGGCCGAGTCGAACCGCGCGTTCGCTCACTACCGCTTCTGATCGGTCGCGGGAGACGCCCGCACCTCGAACTGCGACGAACGACCCGGCCTCGCGCCGGGTCGTTCGCCGTTTTCGGCGGCACACTCGGGCCATGCGTGCGCTCGTCCTGACCGGTCTGCTCCTGCTCGTCGCCTGCTCGTCGGGCACCGATCCGTCGGTCGCGCCGGCGACGACGTCTCCCGTGACCACCTCACCGGTCACCACGTCGCCGGTCACCACGTCCCAGGTCACGACCTCACCGGTCACCACGTCACCGGTCACCACGTCGCCGGTCACGACCTCACCGGTCACCACGTCGCCGGTCACCACCTCACCGGTCACGACGTCGCCGGTCGGGTCGGAACGCCCGACGATCGAGGAGCTCCTGGCGTCGGGCGAGGTGCTGAACATCGCGCACGCCGGCGGCGACCAGGAGTGGCCGCACTCGACGTTCTACGCCTACGACCGCGCCGTCGACGCGGGCGCCGATGTCCTCGAACTCGACGTGCAGTTGACGGGCGACGGGGTGCTGATCGTCCAGCACGACGACACCGTCGACGGCACCACGAACGGCACCGGTCCGGTGACGTCGTTCACGTTCGACGAGATCACGGAGCTCGACGCGGCCCACTGGTACGCGCCCGGATGCTGGCCGTGCCGCGATCTCGACGACGACGCGTACGTGCTGCGCGGTGTACGCACCGGCGACGTGCCGGCGCCCGATGGCGTCGATCCGGATGACCTCCGCATCGTCTCGTTCGCCGAGGTCGTCGAGCGGTATCCGGCCCACCCGCTCGACATCGAGATCAAGGGGAGCGCCGAGTCAGCGGTTGCGGTCGCCGACCGCCTCGCCGCGGAGATCGACGCGTTCGACCTCACCGACCACGTGGTCGTCGTCTCGTTCGACGATGCGACGATCGAGTACTTCCAGTCGATCGCTCCCGACGTCGAGGTGTCGCCGGGTGTCGCGACGATGAGTCGCTGGTTGCTCGAGGGTGAGGCGCTCGACCCGGTCTACCGGATCGTCCAGGTGCCGCCGATGTTCGGTGAGGTCGAGGTGATCACCCCGGCGTTCTGGGATGCCGTCGCCGACGCCGGCGTCGCGGTGTGGATGTGGCCGAACGACGCGGCCGCCCAGGAGAACGCCGCGTTCTACCGGGAGATGATCGACCAGGGCGTGTCCGGCATCATCGCCGGACGCCCGAGCGACGTGCCGTGACGATCGTGCCGACGACCACGCCGTGACGATCAACCGTCCGCCGTCGGCGGCATCGTCGTCGTCGTCGGGACCGTCGTGGTGGTGGTCGTGGTGGTGGTGGTCGTCGTCGTCGGGGGTGGGGCCGGCTCGTAGTCGTCGCGGGAGCGGTAGACCGCTCCCGGCTCGCCCTCGCCGATCAGATCCGACACCGTGACGAGCCGGTACCCGTCGGCGCGAAGACGGGCGATGATCATCGGTACGGCGGCGATGGTGGTCGAGTGCAGGTCGTGCAGGAGCACGATCGATCCGTCCTCGACCTGCGCGACCACCGCCTCGGTGGTGCGCGCCGGGTCGCGGTGCTGCCAGTCGCGCGTGTCGACGTCCCAGAGCACGATGGTGTCGCCCAACCACAGGGTGTCGTCGTCGTAGCGACCGTACGGAGGGCGGAGCAGCTCGGGCGTGACGCCCACGGCAGCGGCGATGGCGGCGTCGGTGCGCTCGATCTCGGCCCGCTGCTCGTCGGCCGACATCGCGCTCAGCGAGTCGTGCGTCCAGCCGTGGTTGCCGAGCTCGTGGCCCTCGGCCACGATCCGCACGACCAGTTCGGGATGCCGCTCGACGAGTGGACCGAGCACGAAGAACGTGCCCGGCGTGCGGGTGGCGGCGAGCGTGTTCAGGAGCTGGTCGGTGGCGGCGACCGGACCGTCGTCGAACGTGAGTGCGACGCAGGCGTCGACGGTGCAGTCGGCCGGGTCGACCCACGCCGGCTCGACGGCCACACCGTCGCGCAGGGATCGACCGAGCTCGCTGAGGAACGCGTCGGCGGCGCCGACCGCGAGGTCGATCCGGTCGAGCGGTGGCCCCGGTGTCAGCCACCGGGTCGGCAGCCCGACTCGCATGCCCCCGTCGGCGGTGAGCTCGATGTCGGCCAGCAGTTCGTCGGTCGGTGCGTCGGCCCACCCGGCAGCCCGGTCGCCGACGACGACGGCGAGCCAGTCGACCAGATCGCGTCGTCGCGCCGGGTCGACGAGCGCGAGGCCGGGCAGCACGTCGCCGTGGCGGAAGGCGTAGAAGGTGGCGTCGGCGAACTCCGGTGACCCGTCGAACACCGTGGCCGTGCGCAGCCGGATCATCGACGCCTGCTCGCCGACGACGAGATCGTCGTGATCGACGAAGAGCTCGGGCGGCGCGGGCGGCAGGGTCGTGGTCGTCGTCGTGGTC
>JAUHYJ010000622.1 GCA_030425785.1 Acidimicrobiia bacterium
CCGGCGCACGTCGTGGCGGTCGAGTGGGAGCGGCATGAGCAGCTGGGCCAGGCGGATCCCGGCCGCTCGCAGGTCGTCGTCGGTGGCGAGCCCGAGCGATCTCAGCGCCTCGCGAACCTCGTGATACGTGTGACCCGACGCCGCGATGCCGAGCCAGTCGTCGGCGGTGTGCACCGTCGCCCGGTTGAGCCGGTTGAGGACGCCGTACTCCTGAGCGAGCTTGGTCCGGATCTCGTGGAACTCGCGTTCCGCGTCGAGGGTGTACGGAGTGATCAGGCGACCGTTCGGTTGCGGTCGGTACGGCTTGCCGTCGACCTCGATCTGGGGGAGGATCGGCACGACCCGTTCGGGATGCACGTCGACGGTGCCCGTCCCGTCGGCGACGGGGGTGACGATCTTGAGCCCCGACCAGATGCCGCACGTTCGCGAGAGGGCGACGGCATGGCGCGTCAGGTCGAGCGCTTCCTGGGCGTCGCCGGGGAACAGTACGGGCATGTGGAGGTCGACCATGGTGGCGTCGCTCGACGTCGGAAGGGTCGACGACTTGGCGCTGGGGTCGTCGCCGACGACCGCAACCACGCCTCCGTGGGGCGCGGTGCCGGCGAACACCCCGTGACGAACCGCGTCGCTGGCGCGGTCGAGACCCGGCGCCTTGCCGTACCACATGCCGACCACGCCGTCGTACTTGCAGTCGTCGAGCGTCATCGCCAGCTGGCTGCCCATCACGGCGGTCGCACCGAGCTCCTCGTTCACGCCCGGCTGGTGGACGATCGGCAGGCCGGGGATCGTCGCGGCGGCCCGCTCGACCTCCTGGCCGAACGAGCCGACCGGCGATCCTTGGTAGCCGCTGACGAACGCCGCCGTGTTCAGCCCGTGCGCGCGGTCGATCCGGATCTGGTCGAGGGGCAGCCGCGCCACCGCCTGCACGCCGGACAGGAACACACGCCCGTCCTCTCGCCGGTAGCGGTCGGCGAGTTCGTAGTCGGACACGTCCGGTCGAGCGGTATCGGTCACCGTCCCATACTGCCTCATCGACGAGTCGCCGTCGTGCAGCCCCGACACGGTCGATCGGCCACCGTGCGACAGCGCTTGTGCGGGCGGCGGTGAGCACACAGACTGGCGGGATGATTCTCGTGGTTGGTGAGGCTCTGGTCGATCTGGTCATCTCGCCGTCGGGCGATGTGGCAGCGGCGCTCGGCGGCGCGCCGTTCAACACGGCCCGCGCCGCGGCCCGACTGGGCGCCGATGTCGGGTTCGCCGGCGCCCTGTCGTCCGACCGCTTCGGTGAGCAGTTGGCCGCCGCGCTGCGCGCCGACGGCGTCGACGTGTCGACCGCAACCCGTGTCGACGTACCGACCACCCTCGCCGCCGCGGAGCTCGACGACCGCGGTGCGGCGACCTACCGCTTCTACGTCGACGGGACGTCGGCACCCCATGGCGTCGCGGCCCCCGGCCTCGGCCGTTCCGAGGTCGTGTTCACGGGTGGGCTCGGGTTGGTCCTCGAGCCGATGGCCTCGTCGGTCGAAGCGGCAGTGGCGGCCGCGTCCGAGTCGTTGGTGATGGTGGACGTGAACTGTCGACCCCAGCTCGTCGGGGACCGGGACGAGTACCGGCGTCGCATCGAGCGCGTCGTCGCACACGCCGACATCGTGAAGGCCAGCGACGACGATCTCGCGTACCTCTACCCCGACGCCGACAGCGCCGATGCGGCGACGCGCCTTCGCGGTCTCGGCGCCGAGGTGGTGGTGGTCACGCGCGGGGGCGACGGCGTCGATGTCGCGACCGCCGGCGGGTGCCGAACGGTCCCGGTCGAGCCGGTCGAGGTGGTCGACACGGTCGGCGCGGGGGACACGTTCGACGGCGCGCTGCTGGCGTGGCTGGGTGCGAACGGAGCCCTCCATCGGTCGGCGCTGTCGGCGGATCTCGTCGCCCGGGCGGTCGCAGCCGCGAACGTCGCCGCCGGTATCGCCTGCACCCGGGTGGGCGCCGATCCACCCGCGCGATCGGACCTCGACGACGCCTGGTGGTCGTAGCCAACGGCGCCGGACGCCGCCGACGACGCCGCCGTGTTCGTCTGGATGTGTGCCGGCGGACTCGGGCCGACTCGTCAGGCCGTTCGCTCGGCGGGCAGGAGATCCAGGATGAAGTCCGTCCGTCCACGGTGGCCGTCGACGACGACGCAACCCAGCTGTTCGCCGACGCGGTGGATGGCCTGTGACCGCCGGGTCGATCGGATGACGATCCGCGTGTAGTGCAGTTGGCGCGCGCGCTGTGCCACGGCGCGGCCGAGCTCGGTGCCGACGCCGCGGTCGCGGTGCTCGACGTCGACGGCCATGAACAGCTCGCCGGCACCGTCGACGCGTGCGAGGGCGACGATCTGGCCGCACTCGACCGCGGCCATGCGGAAGCCTCCTCGGCCGTGCAGGGCGGCGATGAGCGAGCGCGACGGCTTCGGGTTCGAACGGGCGCTCGGCCCGAAGTAGCGCTCTTCGGTGCGCAACCGCTCGACGAACGCATCGATGTCGGCCTCGAGCGAGGGGTGGTCCGCCGCGGCGATACAGATCTCATCAGCCATGTCGGCATCATGCCGTGGTCAGTTGAACGCGATCCGACACCAGCATGAACCCTCTGTTTCCGGCACCTCGCAGCCGCCGCTCGCGAGCGATCGGCCGATCAG
>JAUHYJ010000623.1 GCA_030425785.1 Acidimicrobiia bacterium
CGAGTCGATGTGCTGGCTCGTCACCCAGGAGCACGAGGGTGGCAACCCCCGGGTCGAGGCGCTCGTCGCGTCGACCGACGGCTTCGAGCTCGCCGAGGTCGATCTCGACCTGCGCGGCGAGGGCACCCTCATGTCCACGATGCAGAAGGGTCGCAGCGACCTCAAGCTGGCGTCGTTGCGTCGCGACCGTCAGCTCGTGGCGCAGGCGCGCGAGGTCGCGTTCGGGCTCGTGGACGCGTCACCGGGCCTCGCCGATCACCCGGTCCTGCTCGACGAGCTCGACCTGCTCTTCACCGAGGACGACGAGAGCTTCCTCACCAAGAGCTGAAGGTGGGCCGGCGCTCGTGTCTCCGGCTCGGGCGCGCGCGACGTCCGGTAGGTTGCCCGGCGTGACGCGTGCGGAGAAGGCCGACCGGATCGGGGCGATCCTCGACGAGCTCTACCCGGAGCCGCCGATCCCACTCGATCACACCGACCCGTACACCCTGCTCGTCGCCGTGGCGCTGTCGGCGCAGACGACCGACAAGAAGGTCAACGAGGTCACCCCGGCGCTGTTCGCCGAGGCGAGCACGCCCGAGGAGATGGCGGCGCTCGGCCCCGACCGCATCCTCGAGCTGATCCGGGAGATCGGCCTGGCGCCGTCGAAGGCGAAGAACCTCTGGACCGCTGCGAACCAGATCATCGACGCCGGCGGCGAGATCATCCCGACGTTCGAGTTCCTCGAGTCACTCGCCGGAGTCGGCCACAAGACGGCCAGCGTCGTCATGGCCCAGGCCTATGGCGTGCCGGCGTTCCCGGTCGACACCCACATCCACCGTCTGGCGGTGCGATGGGGGCTGTCAAGGGGCAAGAACGTCGAGCAGGTCGAGCGCGACCTCAAGGCGGTCTTCCCGCGCGACACCTGGAACCGCCGCCACCTGCAGATCATCTTCTTCGGCCGCGAGTACTGCCCGGCGCTCCGCCACGACCTGGCCGCGTGCCCGATCTGCGGATGGGCGGCGACCAAGAAGCAGATCCGCAACGAATCGATGCGCTGACCGACCTGTTGATGTCCCGACCCGTTCATGTCGCGCTGAGCGGGGATATCCCCGCTCAGCGCGACATGAACGAGAGGGTGGGGTGCGGCGTTCAGTCGTCGTCGGACTCGAGCACGAGGTCCCACCGGTCGAGGCAGTCCTCGCAGCGGTAGGCGACGATGTCGCCGTCGACCCAGATGCCGTCTTCGCGCGGCGGCGTGAGCAGGAAGGCACGGCCACCGCAGTCGATGCAGGTGATCTGCTGGTCCGGTTCGAGCACGGGTCCAGTATGGCGGCCCCTAGCCTGACGCCATGCGAGTCGTGGCCGGAGAACTGCGCGGGTGGCGGATCGAGGCGCCGCCGGGGACCGACACCCGCCCGACGACGGACAAGGTGCGCGAGGCGGTGTTCAACGCGCTCGGCAGCCTCGACGTCGTGCGCGACGCCGTCGTCCTCGACCTCTTCGCCGGGTCGGGCGCGATGGGCATCGAGGCGCTGTCACGCGGTGCCGCGGAGGTCGTGTTCGTCGAACGGGACCGCTCGGCGCTGCGGACCCTGCGCGACAACCTGCGAGCGCTCGGCCTCGACGACCGGGCGCGTGTCGTCCAGGGTGACGCCCTGTCGCGCGCTCGGGACCTGTCGGCCGACCTCGTCCTCGCGGACCCGCCCTACGACTTCGACGCGTGGACCGACCTGATGGTTCGTCTCGACGCACCCGTGCTCGTCGCCGAGGCCGGGGGCGAGCTCGAGGCGCCCGATGGGTGGGCGGTCATCCGCGCCAAGCGCTACGGACGCACGTGGGTGACCTTCTTCGAGCGCATCGTCGCCGACGGCATCAACGATGGCGCCGACACCCCGCACTAGCGTGTGCGCACTGTGACGAAGGTGCTCATCCCCGGGAGCTTCGATCCGCTGCACAACGGCCACGTCGACGTCGTCGATCAGGCGCTCGAGCTGTTCGGTGAGGTCGTGTTCGCTGTCCTCGTCAACTTCGCCAAGCCCAGCGGCATGTTCTCGCCGGACGAGCGCGTCGCGCTCGCCGTCGAGACGTTCGCCGACCGGTCCGGGGTGACCGTCGGAGCGTTCGAGGGGCTGACGATCGACGTCGCCGCCGCGGTCGGCGCCGACTTCATCGTGAAGGGCCTGCGGTCGGCAGCCGACTACGACATCGAGCAGCAGATGGCCCACATGAACCAGTCGTCGTCGGGGATCCGGACGGTGTTCGTGCCGTGCAACCCGGCGTGGTCGTTCGTGTCGAGCCGCTTCATCCGCGAGATCGCCTCCCACGGGGGAGACATCGATCACCTGGTGCCTGCACCGGTGTCGGCGGCACTCACCGATAGATTCGCAGGTCGCGGTCAGTGAGGGCCGCCCGATCATGACCTACGACGACCAGTACGACCAGCGCTACGACGACCGCCAGGGCGATCGCTACGACGACGGCTACGACGAGCCGTACGACGAGTACGACGACATCGACGACGACTACCCCGAGCCGGGTGAGACGACCGGGCACGTCGGCGACGCCGAGACGTTGCTGCGTCGCGCCATCGACCTGGTCGCCAACGCCCCGACGATGCCGCTGTCGTCGTCGCCGCGCGTCGACCGTCACGAACTGATCGAGTTGCTCGACGAAGCGCTCGCCCGGATGCCCGAC
>JAUHYJ010000624.1 GCA_030425785.1 Acidimicrobiia bacterium
CGGCATCGACACGGTGATCGTGAACGGCCGGATCGCCTACGACCACGGCGAGCACACCGGTGTCGGCGGCGGTCGCTTGCTGCACCACGGCCACTGACGGCCGACGACACGACGACAGCCGGGCCGATACGAGACCAGACAGCACAAAGGCCCCCGATCGGGGGCCTTTCGTGGGCGTACGAGGAATCGAACCTCGGACCTCCACCGTGTCATGGTGGCGCTCTAACCAACTGAGCCATACGCCCGTAGCGGATGCGTACGCTACCAGGCGTGACGGCGACCTCACACCCCGGATCGACCGGCCCGACCGAGCTGCCGGTGATCGACATCGCGCCGCTGCTCGACGGCACCGACCCGACCGTGGTCGCCCGCCGGCTCGACCGTGCGTGCCGAACACTCGGGTTCTTCCGGGTCGTCGGACACGGCATCCCCGACGATCTGTCCGAGCGGCTCGATCGGCTCAGCCGGGCGTTCTTCGACCTGCCCGAGGGCGACAAGTGCACCGTGGCGATGGAGCATGCCGGGCCGGCGTGGCGGGGCTGGTTCCCGGTGCGGGGCGAGATCACCTCGGGTCGCCCCGACCGCAAGGAGGGTCTCTACATCGGGGAGGACCATCCGGCCGATCATCCCCGGGTCGTCGCCGGCACCCCGCTCCATGGCGCCAATCTGTTCCCGCCGGGCGACCTGGGCCCGACCGTGCTCGAGTGGATGGCCGAGTGCCGACGCGTCGCCGACTCGCTGATGGGCGGGCTGGCGCTCGGGCTCGGGCTGCCACGCGACTGGTTCGAACGCCACGTCACCAACGAGCCGACCCAGCTGTTCCGGATCTTCCACTACCCGTCGCTGCCCGACAACGCGACCTCGGACGAGTGGGGCGTCGGTGAGCACACCGACTACGGCCTGCTCACCCTCCTCGCGCAGGACGGCTCGGGCGGACTCGAGGTGCGGACCCCCGACGGGTGTTGGCTCGACGTGCCCGCCGAGTCGGGCGTGCTGGTCTGCAACATCGGCGACATGCTCGACAAGCTCACCGAGGGTCGATACCGCTCGACACCGCATCGCGTGCGCAACACGAGCGGCGCCGGCCGGCTCTCGTTCCCCTACTTCTTCGATCCGTCGTGGGACGCCGAGGTGACACCGCTCCCACTCGACGACGCGTCGCCGCCCGACGACGCCGACCGCCGATGGGACGGCGCCAGCGTCCACGCGTGGACGGGCCCGTACGGCGAGTACCTCACCGCCAAGGTCGCGAAGGTCTTCCCCGACCTGTTCGCCCGCGTCGTGTGACGCGACGCCAGGTCACACGCGGAGTCGCGTTGCGATCTCGTTCTGCATCAGGCGACCGGCGCGGGTGAGCACCCAACGGTCGCCGACCCGCTCGACCAGACCCGGCAGGTCGTCGCCGTCGAGTGCCCCGACGGGTACGCCGCCGCGCAGGCGCAACAACAGCTCGAGCCGCTCGAACTCACGCGTGGCGGCGTCGAGCGTCTCGCCCGCCGCCTCGGTCGGCTCGCCCGCGGCGACCAGGTCGATGTACCGGTCGGGCGTCCGGACGTTCCACCAGCGTCGGCCCGACTCGTGCGAGTGGGCGGCGCACCCGAAGCCCCGGTAGTCCTCCTGGCGCCAGTAGATCATGTTGTGTTCGCACTCGTGCCCCGGGCGCGCCCAGTTCGAGATCTCGTAGTTCTCGAGCCCGGCGGCGGCGAACCGCTCGTCGACGAGCTCGTACTTGTCGGCCTGGTCGTCGTCGTCGGGGTGCCGGTCCGGCTGGGCCGCGAGCGGCGTGCCCGGCTCGACCGTCAGGCCGTACGCCGACACGTGCGGTGGGTCGAGCGCGACGACGGCGTCGACCGTCGTCGCCCAGTCGTCGAGCGTCTCGCCCGCGGCGCCGTAGATGACGTCGAGGTTGAACGTCGCCAGCCCGACCTCGCGCACGGCGGCGACCGCTCGTTCGACGTTGCGCTGGTCGTGGCGGCGGCCCAGCGCCCCGAGCACGTGCGTCGCCATCGACTGGACGCCGATGCTCACCCGGTTCACGCCGTGGTCGCGCACGACCCGCAACAGCTCGGGCGTCACGTCGTCGGGGTTGCACTCGACCGTGATCTCCGCACCGGGCGCCGCCGGGATCGAGGCGATGACCCGCCCGAGCGCGACCGGGTCGACCATCGACGGGGTCCCGCCACCGACGAACACCGTCGTCGCGACCGGCATGCCGTCGGCGACGGCGCGTGCGATGTCGACGGTCAGCGCCTCGAGGTAGGCATCGGACAGGTGGTGCCGGTCGGTCCAGGTGGCGAAGGCGCAGTAGTCGCACTTCGACGCGCAGAACGGGATGTGGACGTAGACCCCGAACGCCTCGCTCGTCGCCATCGCCCCCAGTGAACCACCGTCACCTCGGCGCGGCACCGAGTGACCGAGGTCACGGCGATCGATCGGCCGATCCGGGCCGGGAATGATTTACGATACTGGCCGGTTCAGTTTCGTAAGTCCGACCGTTCGCTCACCACACCCCCGGAGCCTCATGTCCACCACCGCCCTCCACATCGACCAGGACGCCGTCGACCCGGCCGTGCACGATCGCCGCTGGGTCACCCTCGGCGTGCTGTGCCTCAGCCTGCTGATCATCGTGATGGACAACACGATCCTGAACGTCGCCATCCCGTCGCTCAT
>JAUHYJ010000625.1 GCA_030425785.1 Acidimicrobiia bacterium
ACGCCAGCCGAGGTAGACGACCAGCGCGACCACCAGCAGCTTGAAGTGCCACGGCGCCGTTTCGTCCTCCTCGACGGCCTGCGGCCGGGTCGCGACGGGGCCCGCCTCGACCGGTGCATCGGACGAGCGATCGGACGAGCGATCGGACGTGCGCTCGGCGGCCTCGACGGGACGTCCGCACGCCGGACACGTGCCGTCGTCGCGCATCGACGACGGCGTCAGGTACTTGTTGCACTCGGCGCACCAGGGCATGGCGGACCGCTCTCGATCAGTCCGTCTTCTTGCGGATGCGCAGCTTGATCGGCGTGGCGCCGAACCCGAAGGCCTCCTTGATCCGGCGCTCGAGGAAGCGGACGTGGTGCTGCGGCAGTTCGCGGTTGACGAAGAGGGTGAACGTCGGCGGGTCGGTCGCTCCCTGGACCGCGTACATCACCTTGGCGCCGCCGCCGGCGGGCGACTGCTGCTGCGCCTCGGCGATGACCTTGTTGATGTCCTTGGTCGGCACCCGGTGGTGGTACTGGCGGATCGCCTCCTGCAGGCGGGGCCGCAGCTTGTGCACGCCCTTGCCCGTGAGCGCCGAGATCTTCAGCACCGGCACGTCGCCGATGAACGACAGCTTGCGAACGACCCCGGCCTCGACCTCGCGTCGCGTCTCGGGGTCGTCGATGAGCTCCCACTTGTTCAGCAGCACCACGATCGGACAGCCGGAGGCGTCGACGCGTTCGGCGAGCCGCTGGTCCTGCCCGGTCACGCCCTCGGTCGCGTCGACGACGAGCAGCGCAACGTCGGCGTCGTCGATCGCCCGCAGCGCGCGCACCATCGAGTAGTACTCGGCCGAGTCGTCGATCTTCGCTCGCCGGCGCATGCCGGCGGTGTCGACGAACACGATCGGGCCATCGTCGGTCTCGACGAGCGTGTCGATCGCATCGCGAGTCGTGCCCGCCAGGTCGTGCACCACCGAACGGTCCGATCCGACCAGCCGGTTGAACAGTGTGGACTTGCCGACGTTCGGCCGGCCGACGATGGCGACGCGGGGTGCGTCGACGTCGTCGCCGTCGGGCAGGTCGAGATCGTCGTCGAGGTCGTCCGGCGCTGCGGGTACCACGGCCTTGTCGCCCAGGCGTTCGAGCACGACGTCGAGCAGGTCGCCGGCCCGGCGCCCGTGGAGCGCGCTCACCGGGACCGCGTCGCCGAGCCCGAGCGACAGGAACTGCCAGAGCTGGTCTTCACGCTGGTTGTTGTCGGCCTTGTTGGCGACGACCAGCACGTCGTGGTCGCCCCGACGCAGCCAGTTGGCGATCGCCTCGTCGTCTTCGAGGATGCCGACGCTCGCGTCGACCAGGAACAGCACGAGATCGGCTTCGGCGACCGCCGCCTCGACCTGGCGGCTGACCTTGTCGTCGAGGTCGCTGCCCTTCGGCATCCACCCGCCGGTGTCGATGAGTCGGAACGGCACGCCGAGCCACTCGGCCTCGAGCTCCTTGCGGTCGCGCGTGACACCGGGCCGATCCTCGACGATGGCGGCCTGCTCCCCCATCACCCGGTTGAACAGCGTGCTCTTGCCGACGTTCGGGCGGCCGACGACCACCACGGTCGGCAGTGCCGCCGCGTCGTCGGCCGTCGGCTCGTCGCCGTGGGTCGGGTCGGTGCCCGTGTCGGTGTGTGTCTCGGTGTCGGCGTCCATCTCGGTCTCCAGCTCGTCCCTCATGCTGCCTGCTCCAGCGCCGAACGCAACGCGATGCCGTCGGTCGGGACCACCTCGACCGGGCGCGGCAGCTCGTCGACGGTCGTGCCGTCCAGGAATCGCCCGTCGTCGGACAGGCACACGTCGGGCAACAGGTACCGGTGGCCCGCCGGCTCGCCGGCGAGGATGCGCGAGACGTCGGCCCCGGTCATCAGCCCGGTGACGCCCGTGTTGCCGCCGAAGAACCGGTTGTCGACGGGCAGGATGCGGATGTCGTCGCGACCGAGCTCGGCGAGCAGTGGGGCGAGCACCGGGGCACCGAGCGTGCCGGTCAACACGCCGACCGGTGCGTCGCGCCGGCGGCCCAGGGTGACCCGGACGGGGTCGGCGTGCGACCCCGATCGCAGCCCGGTGTAGGCAGCGGGGTTCGACGGCAGGTCGACGGCGGCGAAGAAGCCGCTGCGGGGCCCGGTCGCCTCGTTCGTCTCTCCTCGGAACTCGGCCTCGAACGTGCGGGCCATGCCGATGCCGTCCTCGTGCATCGGGAACCCCTCGTACGTCTCGGCAGGTGGGAACGCACGATCGGCCATGAGGTAGTACTCGTCGGCCGCGAACACCATCCGGCGACCGAGCGCGTCGAGGAAGACCTGCTGCCACTCATCGATGAGATCCACGACGTGCCGGGCCTCGGCCGCGGTGTGCAGGCGCATCGCCGGCTCCGAGTAGAACAGGTTCGAGGAGCCGGCGAAGCTCCGCGGCCGGTGCGCCGAAATTGGCGCCACCATACTCGGGGATGATCGCGGAGTTGACGGCGACCACCGCCCCCTCGGAATTGAGGACTGGGCCGCCCGAGCCGCCATAGGTGGTCTCGGCGTCATAGACGATCGATTCCGGCGAGACGCGCGCGACGATCCCACGGCTGGCCAGCGGCAGGATCCGCCGCTCTTCGGAGAGCCGCGCCGCGATCTGCCAGAAATCCGAAAC
>JAUHYJ010000028.1 GCA_030425785.1 Acidimicrobiia bacterium
GACACTGATCCAGTCGGTCGCCGCGGACCTCACGCCCGGCACGCCGACGCAGATCGGTCCGGTCACGCCGATCGGCGCCAGCGAGTGGGTCACGATCGACCGCAACCCGGTGACCGGCGAGTTCGGCGTCGGGATCGCGAGCGAGACGACGGGCGGCACACTCGTGCGGGTGTCGGCTGCCCACGCCGTGCTCGGAGAGACCTCCGTGTTCCCCGATCAGTCGGACAGCCAGGTGTTCGAGGTCACCGCCGGCGCCCACCCGACAACGGGCGAGTGGCTCGCCCTGACGACGGTCGGCGGCAAGAACGAGATCGCCTCCACCGTCGTCTCGCCGACGGGAGCGATCCTGCACGGGCCGCAGACCGTCGGGCAGGGCGCGGCGGGCGAGGTCGTGGGCGTCGCGAGTGGATGGCTCGCGGTAGCCGACAGCACGACGGCGCTCCACCAGATCGGTCCCGATGGCCGTCGGGTGCACTCCTACGACCCCTTCACCAACGTCGGCAACGGGGCGCCCGCCCTCGCCCCCGGGGCGGACGGCACGACCGTGCTGGCCGTCGGTCGATCCAACGAGGCGATCACCGCACGCCTCCTCGGCGTCGAGGCGCCCGGCTTGCTGCCACTGGTGCCGGCCCGGTTGCTCGAGACCCGCGACGATCCCGCTTTCGTGACCATCGACGGCGAGTTCGAGGGCATCGGCCGGCGTGGTGCCCGCTCGACCACCGAACTGCTGGTGACGGGTCGCGGCGGGGTCGCGGCCGACGCGTCCGCCGTCCAGCTGAACGTCACGGCGATCGCACCCGATGGACCCGGTTTCGTGACGGTCTTCCCGTGCGGTGAGGACCTGCCGACGACGTCGAGCCTGAACTACGGGCCGGGCGATGTCGTGCCGGCCGCCGTCACCGCGAAGGTCGGCACCGGCGGGACCGTGTGCATCTACACCTACGAAGCCGCCGATCTGATCGTCGACGTGACCGGACAGATCCCCGCCGACGGGTCGATCTCGCCGATCGTGCCCGCTCGATTCCTGGAGACCCGCGACGGTCCGATGTTCACGACGATCGACGGCGAGTCCGAAGGCATCGGGCGCGCGGCCGCGCGCTCGGTGACCCGGGTGACGGTGGCCGGACGCGACGCCGTGCCCGCTGACGCCCAGGCCGTGCTGATGAACGTGACGGCGATCGCGCCCGACCTCGCCGGCTTCCTGACGATCTACTCCTGCGATGACGACCAGCCCGACGCCTCGAACGTCAACTACGGGCCCGGTGACGTCGTGGCGAACCTCGTGCTGACCGAGGTCAGCGCGAGTGGCGAGGTCTGCATCTACAGCTACGAGGCGCTCGACCTGGTGGCCGACGTCAACGCGTTCGTGCCCGCCGATGGCGGACTGTTGCCGGTGACGCCGGCACGGCTGTACGAGTCCCGGTCAGGGTTCGAGACCGTCGACGGGTTGCAGCAGGGGACCGGCCGGCTCGGTGCGCAGGAGACCGCCACCGTCGGTGTGTGGGATCGCGCCGGTGTCCCGTCGGACGCAACGGGTGTGATGCTCAACGTGGCGGCCGTCGACCCGAGCGGGCCGGGCTTCGTGACGATGTACCCGTGCGACGCCGATCGGCCCGGGGCCTCGAACGTGAACTACGGGCCGGGCGACGTGGTGGCGAACAACGTGTACGTGAAGCTCTCCGGGACCGGGCAGGTCTGCGCGTACTCGTTCGCGGAGACCGATCTGATCGTCGACGTCATCGGCTACACCGTCGACAGCTGAGCCCGTGTGGCCAGGGGGCGTGTGCCAGGCTGGCGCGATGACGACTCGCTTCGAGGTCGGCCGGGCCATCGCCGCCGAACCGTCCCGCATCTTCGAGATCCTGTGCAGCCCCGACGGCCACGTGGCGATCGACAGCTCGGGCATGCTCATGTCGGCGTCGGGTGAGCCGGCGTCGGCCGTCGGCGATCGCTTCACCATCCACATGGACCGTGAGGCGCTCAACGACTACCCGCTCGGGCTCTACGACGTCGACGTCGTGATCACCGCCTTCGAGCCCGATCGAGAGATCGCCTGGACGGTCGAAGGCCAGATCAAGCCACCGCTCGGTCACGTGTACGGCTACCGCCTCGAGCCGATCGACGGCGGCACGATGGTGACGAGCTACTACGACTGGTCCGACATCCACCCGGACTGGGCGGCGTCGGGTGTGTTCCCGGTGCTGCAGGAGGGCGCGCTGAGCGCCACGCTCGGCATCCTCGCCCGCACCGTCGCCCCGGGTGCACCCCGCCCCGGCGCCTGACACAGCCGAGTGGCTAGAGGAACGCCCGGAGTGCGGCGGCGACCTCGTCGGGGCAGTCCCACTCGATCAGGTGACCGGCACCGTCGATGACGGTGGCGCCGCCCCACAGGTCGCCGACCGATGGCGGCAGGAGCTCGTCCTGACCGCCCATGAGCACGATCTTCGGGCAGCGGATGCGGTGCAGGCGGTGCGCCGTGCCGCGGTCGCCGATCGGCCATGTCAGCGCCGCGGTCGCGATGTCGGACAGGTACCGGGCGACGGGAGCCTCCTCCTCGCCGCGGTCGGCGAACTGCTGCTCGAAGGCCTCGGGCACGCCCTTGGCGAAGAGATGCGGGAGCCGGTCGGGGCCGCGCACCGAGTAGTAGTCGAACCCGATGTTGGCGGCGTCGGCGATGCCGAACGGTGCGAGCAGGGCGAGCTTCGACACGACCTCGGGTCGCAGCGCGGCCAGTTCGGCGGCGAGCATCCCGCCGACCGATGCGCCGACGATCGGCACGGGGCCGTCGTCGAGCGCGCCGCTGGCGTCGAGCGCATCCCACGTGGCGACGAGCCAGCCGAGGTAGTCGGCCGGCGCCTCGAAGCCGGCCTCGCCGGCGAACCCGGGCACGGCCGGAATGACGACGTCGAAGCCGTCGAGCTGTGCGAGCGCGGGTGACACGCCGGCGTTGCCGCCCATGCCGGGCAGGTACACGAGCGTCGCCATGTCAGCTCGCCTCCGTCGTGTCGTCCGCGACCGGCGTGGCGCCGGACGGCCAGAACGGGTGCTCCCATTCGGAGAACATCGACCGCAGGCCCGGAGCGACCTTCTCACCGAACAGCTGGGTGTTCATCCGCGTGAGCTCGTCGTTCATGTTGCCGAACTGCAACAGCGCGGCGAGGTTGCCGCAGTTGAGGTCCTTGGTGGCGGCCTCGAGCTGCTCGCGCACCGTGTCGGGGCTGCCGATCACGACGTAGCCGTTCTCGACCATCTCGTCCCACTCGAGCTCGCCACGGGCGATCTTGGCCTTGACCGCGTCGCGGACCTGCGAGCGGTACTTGGCGCGCACCGATGCCTCGGTCACGTAGCCGGGCGGGTCGGTGAAGCCGGGGTAGACGTGGAACGACCGGTTGAAGAAGTACTCGGCCGGCTCCTTGTAGAGCCGGTACGCCTCGGCGTCGGTGTCGGCGACCCCGATGAACTGGGTGACCGCGAGACGGTTCGGGTTGTAGTCCTTGCCGTGGGCCTCGACGCGGTCCCACCACTTGCTGACGGTCGTCTTGACCGACTTGTAGCCGTAGTAGGTCAGCGAGCCGTACACGAAGTCGCGCTCGGCGCAGTAGTCCCACGTCTCGACCGATCCGCCGCCGGGCACCCACACCGGCGGGTGCGGCTGCTGGTAGGGCCGGGGGACCGGGTTGACGTAGCGGAACTTGTTGTACTCGCCGTTGAAGGCGAACGGCTCGTTCGAGCGCCAGGCCTCCATGATCAGATCGACGCCCTCGTAGTAGCGGGGTCGCAGCTCGCTCGGGTTCACCCCGTACGAGTACGCGGTGTCCATCGCCGTGCCGACCGGGAACCCGGCGATCAGACGGCCGCGCGAGATCAGGTCGATCATCGCCATCTCCTCGGCGACCCGCAGCGGCGGGTTGTACAGCGCCACCGAGTTGCCGAGCACCGTGATCGCGGCCCGCGACGTGCGGCTCGCCAGGATCGACGCGATCAGGTTGGGCGACGGCATCATCCCGTACCCGTTCTGGTGGTGCTCGTTGACGCAGATGGCGTCGAACCCGCATTCCTCGGCGAACACCAGCTGGTCGATGTACGTCTCGTACATCTCGGCCGTCACCTCACGGTCGAACACCGCGGGGTCGAGGTCGACCCACACGCTGCGGTGATCCTGCTGGAACGTGTCCGAGAACGCCGGGTACGGCATCAGGTGGAACCAGAGCAGCTTCATGCATCCAGGATGATCGACGGCCGAACGGCGCGTCCACGCGGGTGCGCTTCCCTGGCGAACGTGGGGCGGGCGGCGCGCGGGACGGACCCCTAGCCTGATCCGGTGACCGCGATCGACGTCGCGCCCAGCACGGCGCGCTCCAAGCTGGCCCTCGGATCGAAGGGCTTCATCGCGGTCTTGTCGATGTGCATGGCGGTGACCGCGCTCGGCGTCGACACCGTCCTGCCGGCGTACGGAGACATCCGCAGTTCGCTCGGCCTCGACGAGAACGCCAACGAGGTCACCGGCCTGATCACGTTCTACTTGATGGGCAACGCACTCGGGCTGCTGCCGGCCGGGCTGCTGAGCGACCGCTTCGGCCGCAAGCCGATCATGTGGGGCGGCCTCGCCCTGTACGTCGTCGGCGCGATCGGCTCGATCTTCGCTCCCACCCTGACGACCATGTTCATCGCCCGGTTCGTCTGGGGGTTGGGCGGCGCCGGGCCCCGGGTCGCCGCGCTGGCGTGCGTCCGCGACGGCTTCTCCGGCGAGGCGATGGCCAAGCAGATGTCGTTCATCATGGCGGTCTTCCTGATCGTGCCGGCGATCGGGCCGACGCTGTCGGCGGGCATCTTGACCGTCGGGCCGTGGCAGGCCGTGTTCTGGATGTGCGCCGTCGCGGCGCTGCTCGTCTCACTCCTCGTCATCCGGTTGCCCGAGACGTTGCCACCGGCCGAGCGGCGGCCCCTCGCGGCGCGCAAGATCGGCGAGAGCATCCGGATCGTCGTCACCACGCCCGGCACCGTCTGGTACCTCGCCTCGCTGACCGCGCTGTTCGGGGTGTTCCTGTCGTACCTGGCGAGCTCCGAGCTGATCGTCGACCAGACCTTCGACCTCAAGCCGTGGTTCCCGGCGTTCTTCGGCGGCCTCGCCCTCGTGATGCTCGTGGCGATGGTGGCCAACGGTCGCCTCGTCGAACGCGTCGGGCTGTCCAGGCTGCTGCGCGCCGTCTTCGCCGCCAGCGTCGTGTCGGTGTTCGCCCTGTTGGCGGCGGCGCTGGCCTTCGACGGCGAGCCGCCGTTCTGGCTGTTCGTCGTGCTGATCGCCGCCGTGTTGTTCTTCCAGCAGATGCTGATCCCGAACGTGAACGCGGCCGCGATGCGGCCCCTCGCCGAGGTCGCCGGCACCGGCACCGCGGTGCTCAACATGGTGTCGGGCGTGCTCGGCGCGATCATCGGCGAAGTGATCAACCGCCAGTTCGACGGCACGATCACCCCGCTCGCGATCGGCTTCGTGGTCAGCTCGGTGGTCGCCGGCATGATGTGGCACCGGGCCGAACGGGCCTCGACCGCTCACCCGGCGTCGGTCACCGGATGACCGATCGGCCGCTCGCGGCCGGCGGTCAGGGGGTCTCGGCGAAGCCGCCGGCGGCCATGCGGAGCAGTGATGCGCTCCAGACCGACTTCGGTTCCTTGATGATCCGGTAGGCCTGGCCGGCTGGCACCTGACGCATCGCGAGCAGCACGTTGCGGGCGGCGTCGAACTCCTGGAACATCGGCTGGACCGGGCCCCACCCGACGAGCACGCCGCCGTCGTCGAACTCCTGCACGGAGCCGAGCCCGAACGCGGTCCCACCGTCGGGCGCCTCGATCGACCAGAGCATGGTGGCGGTCAGTGCCACGTCGTCGATCTCGTACGCGACCGCCCGGCTCGGCTGCCCGGTGTCGGTGCGGTTGTCGAAGATCGTCAGCACGTCGCCGTCGAGCACCGCGTGGTGCGGCCGGCGTGGCCCGTCCAACGGATCGTTCAGGATCTCGAGCCGCGGCGCCCCGCTCTCCTGCGGCGCCGACACCGGCAGGCTGCCGAGGATCCAGTCGAGGTCGCCGGTGGCACGGTCGAGGCGGAACGCGGCGTCGAGGTGGCGTGCGGTGATGAGATAGTCGCCGCTGCCGTCGTCGATCGCCGAGAGCCCGTTGACGTGCCACACGTCGACCTCGTCGCCGGCGTACCCGCCCGGCACGGCGGGCCAGCGGATCGGGTAGGGCACCTCGTCGTAGCCGAAGTAGTCGTCGAGCGCCCACGAGTCGACGAGGTTGCCGTCGGCGTCGAACTCCTGGATCACGTTCTCGGCGATCGAGTCGTTCGCCGACCAGCCGGTGCCCGGCAGCGGCGTGAGGTCGACGCCGTCGATCACGGGGTACGAGATCAGCGCGTAGCCGCCATTGGGCAGCGGCGCGATGTCGTGATGATCGGTGGGGTGCTCGACCGCGCCCTCGTCGACGGTGATGTACTCGTCGACGAGCGTGCCGAACAGGCTCATCGCCCGGTACCCGGCGTCGGGCTGGACGCCGTAGCGCGGACCGAGCAACGGGGCGTACAGGAGGCGACCGTCGGACCGGCGCTTGAGGTCGACCGACTCGGCGTCGAGCTGCTTGTACCAGACCGGTGCGCCGTACTCGTCGAGGATCAGCGCGAACGGCGCCCCGGCCGTACCGGCCGTCGTCAGGTACCAGCCCGGTGTCGGCGCGCCGGGGCGCTCGACCTCGAAGCGCGGGAACCCGTCGGGAACGCACCGGAACCAGTGCTGGCGGGTGGTGCCACTGCGGGTGAGGCGGACGTTGACGAGGCTGTCGTCGGTGCCGGGCAGCTGGATCGTGCCCGCGGCGACGGGCACGTTGTTCACGCGTGCGGTCGTGCCGGGGAGCAGGTCGAGCTCGAGCTCGACCGGTCCGTCGCCGCACTCGACCACGTAGTCGGTCGCGGTGGGTGAGTACGGCGGCCAGGTGTGGGCGTCGAACTGCAGGTGCTCGGTGAACGTCCCCGCCGGCGCGGCCATCACGCCGAACAGGTCGACGACGAGGTCGACGCCGGCCGAGGTGTAGAAGCAGATCTCCGATGCCGCCGACAGGTCGACGAACGTGAGGTTGGTCGCCTCCTCGCCGGGTGCGAAGTTCACCACCGAGGTGAACGGCACCTCGTCCTGACAGGGGTAGATGGTGACGAAGCCGGGCCCGGTGGCGTTGGTGGCGACGGTGTTCACGACGACCGCGGTCGCCTGGCCGGCGTCGGCGCGGCCGGCGACGGGTGCCAACCGTCGCACGGTCCCGGCCTGGAACGGCGACGTCCACGGCCCGTCGCTCGTGCGCGAGTCGGCCAGACGGTCGCCCGCCACGGGTGTGAGTGCGGAGGCGGGGCCGAACTGCGGTGCGGTCTCGTAGTAGCCGCTGACGTCGACGACGACGTGGTGCGAGGTGTTCGACTGGACGCACAGCTTCCGGTCGGTGCTGATCCCGACCACGATGGCGACCGCCCGTGACTCGCCCGCACGGAAGTTCAGGTTCGACGACAGCGGGGCGACCCCGCACGGGAACGCCGTGAGGAAGCCCTCGGCGGCCGGCTCGGTCACGGTGAGGTTGGCGACGACTGCAACGGTGCCCGACGGCACGATCGACGACAGGTCGATCTCCCGGGCGGTGTTCGGCGGGACGGGGGAGCGACCGGCGTCGAGGCGCGAGTCGTCGGCGCGGACCGGAGGGATCGACCGGAACCGGGTCGGACCGTCCATCGTCCACCAGCCGGTCATGTCGACGACCAGGTGGGTGCGCTGCTGGCTGTAGATGCAGACGAGCCCGTCGTCGTCGACGAGGGCCACGGCGAGGTTCGGTGTCGGCGTGCCGAGCGGTCGGGCGTTGACGTTCGATGTCGGCGGCTGACCCGCGGCGCAGGGGAACACGGTGAGGAAGCCACGTTGCGACGCCAGCGCGGTGACCGACAGCGCGAGCGCGGCGGCCTCGCCGGGCGCACCGGCGGCGACGGCGTCGAGCTGGAGCGTGCACCCGGCCCCGATCTCGCCGAGGAAACCACCGGTCCCGTCGCGGGTGTCGACCAGCCGGCGCGGGGGTTCCTGCGGGGTGAAGCTCGCCAGGGGCTCGGTCGCCGGAGCGGCGCCGGCCGGGAGCGGGTCGCACGTCACGGTGGCGGCCGTCGCCGCGTCGACGACGGACCCGCCGGTGACGTGGGCGGACACGACGAGCGCGGTGGCGAGCATGCAGGACACGAGCCGTTTCACGACGCGCAACGTACACCGCCGCACGCTCGACGTGGGATCGTTTGCGGGGAACGCCGGTCAGTCGTCGTCGACGACGGTGCCGAGCCCGTCGGCGCCGACGGTCACCTTCTTGGCCGCCGTGGTCTCCTTGGCGGCCTGCTCGACGATCGGCGTCGGGTTGCCGTCGAGGTCGAGCACCGGCACCGACCCCGAGTACCAGGTCGGCACGATCGGGTTGGCCCAGAAGTCGCGCCGACGCTCGTCGTGGACGTCCCACCGGATCGGTTCGTGGTCGGGATCACCCGTGAAGTAGTCGGTCGTGTAGATCTCGATCCGGTGGCCGTCCGGGTCGCGCAGGTAGAGGTAGAACGCGTTCGACACGCCGTGGCGGCCCGGTCCGCGCTCGATCCAGTGCGCCTGGTCGTGCGCGCCGAGCACGTCGGCGAGGCCCAAGATGTTGTGCGACTCGGGCACGGCGAACGCCACGTGGTGCAGCATCGGGCCCGAGCCCATCGTGAACGCCATGTCGTGCACGGTCTGCTTGCGGAACATCCAGGTCGCGTACAGCGTGCCGTCGGCGGTGTCCTCGATCGTCTCGGACAGCCCGAAGCCGAGATCGGTGTACACCTCGTACGAGTCGTCGATGCTCGGCGTGGCGACGTTGACGTGATCGAGCCGGTTGATGCTCGCGCCGCGCCGCAGGTCGTAGCGCTGGACGAGCGGCTCGACGCGCTCCATCTGGTGCACGAACTCGAGCGTGAACCCGAGCGGGTCGACGGCACGCACCGCCTCGCCGAGGCCCGTCGTCGCGCCGGCTGCGACGCGCTGGACCGCGCAGCCGCGATCGCGGAAGAACTTCTCGGCCCGGTCGAGGCAGTCGTCGGTGCGGACGCGGAACCCGATGCGGGCGCACGCGGCGATCGGCCCCTCGCGGAGGACGACCGAGTGGTGGACGAACTCCTCGTAACCGCGCAGGTAGAGGACGCCGGGTGCTTCGTCCTGGACGTGGAACCCGATCAGGTCGACCCACCAGTCGCGGGCGCGCTGGAGATCGGTGACGACCAGGTCGACGTAGGCGACTCGGACGATGTCGGGCGGGGTGTTCATGATGCGGTACCTCGGTGCTGGTGCGAGTGCGGGTTCAGAAGCGGTGGTTGACCCACGGGTCGTGGGCGGCGTCGGCGAGCTTGGCGAGCAGCCGAGCGAGGGTGCGGCGCTCGTCGGTGTCGAGCACCCCGGCCCACTCGGCTTCGCGCCGATTGTGGCGCAGGAAGACGTCCTCGAGTCGGTCGGCGCCGGCGTCGGTCAGCGACAGCAAGACCGAGCGGGCATCGCGCGGTGCCGTGCGTCGCTCGACGAGCCCGTCGGCCTCGAGCGTCTTGGCGAGTGCCGACACGGCCTGGCGGCTCATGCCGCTCTGCTCGGCGAGCCGGCTCGGTTCGAGTGGGCCGCTGATCCACAGGGTGAACACGGCCCGGAACGCCGACCAGCTCCACCCGGCGGGCCGGTGCACCGTCGACTCGAGGTCGTAGACGACGGCGTTGGTGACCCGGTGCAGCAGCAGGATCAGCTGCATCGCGTCGCGGTCGATCGTCGGGAGCCGTTCGGCGGTGTCGTCGACGGCGCGCCCGACGAACGCGACGGCCGCGTCGCGGGCGGACGACGACGATGCCTGGTCGTACATCGTGGGGGCGGTCGTGTGGCTGGCGGCCATTGACAAGATAGTACAACCTTTGATGAAATGGCGCAATGGCCGCACGCTCCGCCTCCGACGTCCTCGACCGCCTCCGGCAGCGTCCGCCCAACCTCTGGGTCGACGGCGAGCAGGTGAAGGATCCGACCGAGCACCCCGTCACCCGCAACGGCGCCCGCTCGCTGGCGGCGCTGTACGACCTGCAGCACCGGCCCGACCTCGTCGACACGATGACGTTCGAGTCGCCGACGAGCGGCGATCGGGTCGGCATGAGCTTCCTGGTGCCCGAGACCCGCGACGACCTCGAACGCCGGTCCGAGATGCACCGCGTGTGGGCCGACGCACACCTCGGCTTCATGGGTCGCGCGCCCGACTACCTCAACGTCAACGTCATGGCGGCCGGTGTCGCCGCCGACTACTTCGCCCAGTGCCGGCCCGAGTTCGGGCAGAACATGGCGAACTACTTCGAGCACGTCCGCGAGCACGATCTCGCGCTCACCCACGCGCTGACCAACCCGCAGGTCAACCGATCGAAGCGCGATTCCGAACTCGCCGATCCGTACATCGCCCTCGGCGTCGTGCGTGAGCAGAGCGACGGCGTCGTCGTGCGCGGCGCCCGCATGCTCGCCACGCTCCCGATCTCCGACGAGATCCTGATCTTCCCGTCGACCGTGCTCCAGCGCGGTGACGACATGGTGCCCTACGCCATGGCGTTCGCGATCCCGAACGACACGCCGGGTCTGATCTTCCAGTGCCGCGAGCCGCTCGACCGCGGCAAGTCCCATCGCGACCACCCGCTCGGCTCCCGTTTCGACGAGATGGATGCGATGGTGTACTTCGACGACGTCGTCGTGCCGTGGGACCGCGTGTTCCTGCTCGGCGACGTCGAGCTCGCGAACGGCGCCTACGGCAACACCGGCGCCGTGCTCCACATGGCCCACCAGGTCGTCAACCTGAAGATCGCGAAGACCGAGGCGATGCTCGGCACGATGCAGGCCGCCGTCGACATGATCGGCAGCGGTCAGTACCAGCACGTCCAGGAGATGATCGCCGAGACGGTCATCGTGCTCGAGATCATGAAGGCGCTCAAGGTCGCGTCCGAGGCGGGTGCGACCGTGAACGGGTACGGCGTCATGACGCCGGCGCGTGGCCCGCTCGACGCGGCCCGCAACTACTACCCCAAGGTGTATCAACGGCTGGTCGAGATCCTGCGGCTCCTCACGTCGAGCGGGCTGGTCATGATCCCGACCGAGGCCGACATGTCCGGGCCGATGGGTGACCACATCGACAAGTACCTGACATCGGCCAACGGCTCGGCCGACGAGCGGGTGCGCCTGATGCGGCTGGCGTGGGACATGACGATCAGTGGCTTCGGCGGCCGTCAGGCCCACTACGAGAACTTCTTCTTCGGCGACCCGGTACGGATGAAGATGGCGCTGTACCAGGTCTACGACCGCAGCGCCTGCGTCGAGCGGGTGCAGTCGTTCGTGGCCGACGACGCGTGGCCCGGCTGAGCCGTCAGAGCGGCACGATCGAGCTGAGCAGCCGCTGACGCAGCGCCTCGTCGTCGCCCGCCGACTCCCGGTGCGAGCGCCGCAGGTGGGCCGTCGCGATGCGCAGCACCTCGTCGTCGTCGTGACCGGTGTACACCATGTCGCAGTCCGACACGACGTCACGGCAGTCCAGCATCCTCATCTCGGCGTCCTTGCTCGTTCGGGCAGTCATCCGCAGCCGTCCCGGCCACGTCGACGCTGTTATCGGCGGGGTGCGGCGACGGCTTGAACGGTGCTGGTCAGCCGTTGCCGGCGAGGAACTGCATCAGCCGACGGAGCGTGACGAGGCCGAGGTAGCGCCCGGCGTCGTCGGTCACCATGACGGGCGACTCGGGGTGGTCCGTCGACGTCGACCACCGTTGCGCCAGCTCGCGCGGCGCCGTGTGGACGTTGGCGACGAGGGATGGCCGGACTCGGCCGTCGTCGAGACGACCGACGCAGCTGATCAGGCCGATCGGGCGCTGGTCGGCGTCGACGACGGCGCGGTACAGGTCGGTGTGATCGATCCACCGCAGCGGGTCCCGGTCGTCGGCGGGGACGGGTGCGACGGCGTCGACGAGCCGGTGCAGCGTCGGCCGCGCCTGGATCGTCGGCTCGCCGAGTGCCCCGAGAGCGTCCGGTGCCAGCTCGGCCCAGGGCGCCGCCGGTCGCCCGAAGAACCAGCCCTGGGCGAGCGGCACCTCGAGATCGTCGAGCCGGCACGCCTCGGCGGCGGTCTCGATGCCTTCGGCGAGCAGCCAGGCGTCGAGCCGGTTCGCGAGCACGCCGATCATCTCGGCGACCGCGACCTTGCTCTCGTCGCGGTCGATCCCTGCGACCATGCTGCGGTCGAGTTTCAGGATCGACGGCCTGAGCAGCAGCATCTGGCGCAGCCCGGAGTGTCCGGCGCCTGCGTCGTCGATCGCGATCAGTGCGCCGGCGTCGCGCAAGGCGGCGACGGAGCGATCGATCTCGTCGAACTCCCAGGCGTGGTGTTCGGTCAACTCGACGACGACGCCGCCGAGCGCGCCGGCGTCGCGGAACGCGTCGGCGACGGGTTCGCTCGCGAGATGGATCGGGTCGACATTGACGCTGAGAAAGCAATTCGCCGGCAGGGTCCGGCGATGCGACAGGGCGCGCCGGATCGCCGCCGCCTCGAGGTCGGCGCCGACGCCGTGGTCGGTGGCGAGCTGGAACCAGCGGTCGGGGCTCAGCGACGGCGCGTCGTCGAGGTCGAAGCGCGACAACGCCTCGAAACCCGCGACGCGCCGGGCGCGCAGGTCGACGATCGGCTGGAAGACCGTCGTGAGACCGTGGCCGGTGACGAAGCGATCGAGGAAGTGGTGGTGGGCGGGAGCCGCCACCGACGGCGGCGACCCGCTCGCCGGGCCGTGCACGGCGTCGTCGCGGTCAGCCGACCGGGACGATCAACGAGCGGACCTGCTCGACGAGTTCGGGTGGGACGGTGGTCAGGCCGTGGAACTCGGCGGCGTGCGCGGCGACACCGGCGAGGATCTCGTCGTCGGTGCTGGCCGAGAAGGTTGCGTCGCAACCGGGGACCACGTCGCCACAGGCGAACTGCTTCATCGGGACTCCTTCTGATCGACCGGCCGATCCGGTCGCCAGAGGGTGTATCGGCCCGGGAACGCCGGGACCTGAACGCTTCCCGGCCGATTCGCCCGTTCGGGTTCGTCGGTCAGGCCGGGTCGAGGACGAAGTCGAACTCGGCGCTCAGCTCGCCCTGGTCGTCCTCGGTGAAGTCGACGATCAGGCTCTCGCGGACGCCGAACACGGCGTCGTCGTAGAGGTGGTCGCTCTTGCGGTCGAAGATGTGGGTGATCAGCTCCTTGTAGCCGGGGTGCTTGACCCACGTGTGGAGGTGACCGGGTCGCATCCAGCCGCGGTTGTTGGCCTTGAGCAGCGCGCCGACCGGCCCGTCGTGGGGGATCGGGTACTTGCCCGGTCGCACCGTGCGGATCTCGTAGCGCCCGTCGGCATCGGTGCGGTAGACCCCGCGCAGGTTGAACGCGCTCTGACCGTCGATCTCCTGCACCTGGTAGAAGCCGTCGGTGTTGCTCTGCCAGCAGTCGAG